>DATAHE010000081.1:0-8295 GCA_036263355.1 Steroidobacteraceae bacterium
CTGACGCAGTTCGGGATGTGCAATCCAGTCCAGCATGCTTTGCAAAACATCCAGTGCGTGTGGTGGGGGATCACCAACACCCAGTAATGCTTCCGTCATCGCTTCCAGACAATCGGAAGCATCCTGAATGATGGATGACAACTCTGTTGACAGTTCACCGGTTTCAGCAACTGTGATCAGAATATCTTCGAGGCTATGCGATATTTCCGCGATACCACGAATGCCCACTGTGTTCGCTGCACCTTTCAACGTGTGTGCAACACGTTGTGCCAATTGCACGGCTTCGACATCGCCATGTGCCATCACTTGTTGAACAGCCGTCGACAGTTCCTGTGTCTGCGACGGCAGCTCCTGCAACAGGCTATCGAGTAAAGCCTGATTAAGGTCATCAGCAAAACGAAGCGACACCATCTCCGGCGTGGCCGTCGTCTCGCGTGTGGGCATTTGTGATTGCAACACCGACCAGTCCGGCGATGACAATTCCTGCAACACGATGCTGGTCGCAGCGGCATTCATCGGCATGGGAAATTCTGGTAACGCAAGATATTCACATAGCGCCTGCGCATGAGCGGGTTGTGCAATGTCATCCAGATAGTTCAACGCCAGCGATGGCCAGTGATCCAGCACTTCGCAAGAAGCAATCACTTCGTTTGCAGGCGCTGAGTCGAGCAGACACGTTGCTTCGATAACACGCGAGAGAACGTGATAAAGACCAGCAAGTCCCAGTGATTGACTGGCGCTGGCGATACGTTCCACCTGCCAGCGATATTCCTCCAGTGAGGGCTGTTCGCCCGCCAGTGCAGATGTCGCCGCCTGTTCCAGCGATTGATGCATGGAATCAAGATTGCCATGCAGCTCATCGCGGATCATCAACAATAGTTCAGCCGCTTCTGCCGGTATGTCGCCTGCAGCGGCATGCCCGGTGGACTGATCATACCTATCATCATGATTCATCAGTACTGCTGATGGCAGTACCTTCGTTGCATCGATATCTGCAAACTCATCATGCACGTCATAACCCAGCAATGCAGCAGATACTTTGGTAATCGCATTACTGTCAGCTTCGTCAAGTTCTGTCGTTCTGTCGTAACCGCTGCGGTCAAAGGTTTGAGCATGCGCTTGATCATCGAAGCCTTCGCCAAGACCGGTAGATGCAAAGCCATTCGTTAATGGATGTGCCGGTTCTTCCGGCACCTGATCGTGTTTGACGCTGATCAATTGCATTGCGATATCCAGTTCTTATATCCAGCTGTTCAATATCAAATCGAGGCTCAGCAGCGGTGCTTATGCAGCACGCGACGGCAGCTTGAACACGTTCACTGATTCCACCAGCTTGTCTGCGTATTCCACCAGGTTGCGGGTCTGTTCACCCTGTTCACTCAACTGTTGGCTGGTCTGCGCGGTACTTTCACGAATCAGTTTTGCGTATTCCTGCAGTTCATTAGTCAGCTTGGCTTGTCGTAGTGAGTTGGTAGAAATTTGCTGTACTGATTTCACCAGTTCACTGGTGGTGTCCTGCGTAGCTTGCATCTGTCGACCGGCTTCTTCTGCGAGTTTCGATCCTTCTACTACCTGTGTGATAGCAGAGTTCATCGTGCTCACCGTATCCTGCGTTTCAGCCTGAATGCTCGACACCAGCGTGGCGATCTGCGTCGTTGCTTCGCGGGCGTTTTCTGCCAGACGTTGCACTTCGTCGGCCACCACCGCGAAACCGCGACCGGCTTCACCGGCTGATGCAGCGTGCATACTGGCGTTAAGCGCCAGAATGTGCGTACGTTCTGCGATGCTGTTAATCAGACTCACCACGCCGCTAATTTCCTGCGAGCGTTCACCCAATCGCTTGATTCGTTTTTCCGTTTCGCGGATGGTGTCACGAGTCGAACTAATACCTGTCACCGTCGCCGTCACTGAACGCAGCGCGTCCTGTGTGGTTTTAATAGCGGCGTCAGCAGTGATTTGCGAGTGACGTGCGAGTTCTGCAATCTTGTTCATTTCATGCGCCGCAACGGCCATGCGTTTCGCGGTTTCGTCTACCTGTACACGTTCTTTTTCTGCCACTACCATCACGGCATCTGACTTCGAACGCACTTCGTTTGAAGCTCTCGACACCTGCCCAGAAATTGCGGTAACACCACGCAACACCTTCACAGTCTCATCAGACAACGCGTTAATAGCGTCGGCCACCGGACCGGTGATGTCTTCGTTCACCGGCACCTTCACGCTCAAGTCACGTTTGCTGAGTTCGGCCACTGCCTGCAGCACGTGAATGATGGAGTTGTTCAGTTTTTCGTTTTCCTTTTCCAGTCGTTCGTTGACCGATTCGCGTTCGTCCACCATCTGGTCGAACTGATTGGACAGCAAACCCAGTTCGTCTTTCGCATCGGTGCGAACGCGAGCATGTTTGTCACCTTGCGCAATCCTGATCATGGTTTGCACCAGATGATTCACCGGGCCCGTCACTGAACGGCTGATCAGAATGCCCAGTGATGCTGCGACCAGCAACAAGATGGTCAAGGCACCCACAGCACGTAACTGCGTAGCACGCGAACTGCTCAATTGTTTGTTGAATTGAAGATCAAGTTCCTTTGCGCCGACGTTGATGGCTTTAAACACTTCGTCGATCGCGGCGGTAAATTCGCGGTAATAATCCACCGAAGAATAGGTTGGTAACTCGGGATTGATCGCTTCCTTGGTAGCCAGATCGTAAGTACGTTGCGCCTGATCCAGTGCGACGTTGGATTGTGCTTCGATGTTTGCGCGCAACTGTGGCGATGTTTCGTACACGAAGTCGAGTCGTTTCTTCGATGCGGTACGGTCTCGTTGCAGGTTGGACATGATGGCGGCCAGCTGCAGACGATCGGCGATAGTGGTAGGTTGATGCGTGGTTTGTGACACGGCCATCATACCCGAACCTTTTGCGCGGCCCTGACCCATGTCTTCGGTCAGTGATGGCAGCGCTTGTAGCGTCGAGTGAATCAGTGCGTACGTTTCTTCGTTCGGGTCCAGCTGCATGCCGGAGTAGCCGAGCAATTCGTCAAGGAACGATAGCAATTCCGCTGACTGGTCTGTATGTCGCTGATAGCTCTGTGGCACCGTGATGGTCTTGTTGCTCACAGCAGTAGAGAAATCACGCCAGTTCTTCTTGATCTGCTCCCAGTGTGCAACGACGCGCTGATCTTTTTTGAGATATTCGCCATACACGTTGTCGGCATCGATGATGGCTCGATCAAGCTGGGCTTGTTTGTCAGCACGGTCCTTGGCGATTTCTTCCTTACCACCCAGGTAGTTTGCTGACAGACCGCGATGCTGCTGGTTGTATTGCAGCACCGGCAGTACGAGCAGCGCGGCTTTCAAACCAACACGTTCTCTGTCGGTTGCGTTATATGTTGCCTGCTGGTCCTGCCAGAACAAATAGAATGGCACCGCGGTACTCACCAAAGCCAGTACGCCCAGCACGGCGAGTTTTTGCCACAACAACAATCTGCCCAGAAATTTCATCGTCTTCTCCTCAAACGTAAATCACAAGGGTGCATAGCAGGGGCTACACAGCCATCGACAAAATCAGGCCGCGCTGGTCAACGCCATCTCGTTAGCTTGCGCAGCGAAAAATGATTCATGATCAAGCGACAGCCATAACTCGCTTTCAGCGAACAAGGCATCACGCACATGACCTATCAGCGGCGCGGGCAACATCGGCAACCGCGACGCCTTTTCGATCTGACGAATGGTGTGCGGCAGGCCATCTATGACCAACCCGACGCGATCATCATCACGACCCAGCAACAATACGGATAGTCCTTCCTGCTTGCGAAAGACGGACTGGTTTTCTTCTGCAGAATGATCAATCACCCTGCAATCAACGATCTCGGCAACATCCCACACCGGAATCAGTGCGCCTTGACGATTGACGTAGCCGCGCAATGCATCAGGCACATTGGGAATGGGATAGATAGCAGGCGCGCGCAATACTTCGCTCAATACGCCATCGGCAACCAGAAAGTTGAGCGCGCCAATACGATAGCCAAAGCGCACGGCTTCGCTGCGTGCGACACGCTCTTCACTCAATGGCGCGGGTCGCGCCATTCCCGTTAGTGCCTGTGATGGCAACATGTTTAGCCCACTGCTTTTAGCTGCTCAACGATTTGATCGGCAGTGTATGGCTTGGTGACATAGCCCTTACCACCTTGCATCTGCGCCCACACCTTATCGGCCTTCTGGCCTTTGCTGGTGACAAACACCACTGGAATGCTTTTGGTTGCGGCGTTACTGGATAATTCGCGCGTAGCCGCAAAGCCATCCATCTCCGGCATGATGACGTCCATGAAAATCACATTGGGCTTTTCAGACAATGCTTTCTTCACGGCTTCACTTCCAGAGGATGCAGTGGACACCACGCAGCCTGCATCGCTGAGAATGGTTTTGAGATTCTGCAATTCTGCAGGTGAGTCATCGACAACAAGAACTTTACTGGCCATGGTGTTACTCCTGATGAAATCAATGGATAAGAATACAAACAACTGAAAAATAAGAATCGAAGCTAGATGGCACGCGCTGGTGAACCGGAAACAATCGGAACTCCGGTAATCTCCTCTCTCTCCAGACGTCGTACGCGGAATTTGTCCAGCACTTCGATCAACTTGCGAAATTCCACTGGCTTGGTGAGATAGGCATCGCAACCAGAGAGCGAACCTTTAACGCGATCAAATGGTGATGACTTACTGGTTAGCATGACGACGGGCACCGTGTTCTTCTGACGATTTTTCTTGATGGTCTTGCAGATTTGGTAACCATCGGCACCGGGCAGCATCACATCGAGAAACACCAGATCAATATTGTTCTGCGACAGTGCGTGCAATCCAGCCTCGCCACTATCAGCAACGAAAACCTGTACCCCCTGATCGCCTAACGCCATCTCGAGCTGCTTGCGTACCGTGGCGCTGTCATCAATCACTAGCACACGAGCACCGTGAAGATTGCCAGTGACAAGAGGTTTCTTCTGGCGATTTGGATTACCGTTGGGATTACGGCGCAAGTCAGCCTTACCCAATGCGGTGAGTAACTTCATTGAATTGAGGGGACGCTGCACCCAGATCTGTCCATCATCAATGGCAGGCGCCTTGGTGATCAGAATGCCGATGACGCCACGGCGTTGCTGACGCACCGTATGCCATAAAGACATGGCCGTCTGATTATCTGCGTCCACCAAATAAACTTCTGCATGCGAAGATTGCTCTGGATTGTCGGCCAATGCATATGCCAGGCCGCGCGCAGCAACTACATCCATAAAGCTGCGAATCATGGCAACTTCGGTTGAAGGCAGGCGCATCAACGCTACACAGGTCATGTATGGCTCCAGGTTTTGTTTTGGTGCAGATGCACACACTCCAGCAACATCACATCTCTCCAGAAAATTAGAATCACTATTCGAGACACAACATCGACAACTGAAGCGTTATCGATAGTAGGCAATTTCCACAGCGTCAAATTACTGACTCAATTACTGTTGAGTATCGTTGCAAGTTAACGCTTGTAAAATTAATGCCTCAATAATTGAAGCGACGAACTTTTATCGCGACACGCAATCATGTGGCTGCTATTTGCGTGACGAATGTCTTGATTCCACGTGATGCGTACAAGCGACAGGCAGATTTGTTGAATTCTTCCTAGGCGACTTCCTTACGTGTCTTACGCAGTTACTAATCCAAATGATGAAAGCAAATATGCTAGTCCGTAGTGATACGCATGAATCTGTCGATGCATGTCACTCACCTGCATTGCCAATGAATAGAAGCTTCACGTGTATTGATCATGCGTGTTTAGATAAAAACGATAGTTGCGAAATGTTGATGGCTTTTCATTTTCTTTGTCGCTACTGAAGTAGAAGTCTTCGCACAACCGAACCACTTACTGGGGAACTGTCAATGAAACTACTTTATCGCGACAAACAGATTAAACAGACGCGTTCTTATTTCCATTTGATTGGCATGGCAGCCTCCGCCTGCGCATTGATAATGGGCAGTACTGCAAGTGCTGATCAAAACACGAATTCAGCAGATCGATCATCGCGTCCCGCCATAGGTGCTGAACTTGCTGTACCACGTCACTTGCAGGATGGCGAGGAATACACCATTCCCATGCGTGGGCTGATTCAGCATGGCAAGCTATTGTTTGAAGCTCAATGGACTGCACAGGATGGTGCCGGTCGTCCACTGACCAAAGGTAACGGCAATCCTTTGACTGATCCAACCAGTCCACTGGTATTTCCCCGCAATGCAAATCGCATTTCTGCACCCGATTCCGGTGGCTGTAATTCTTGCCACAACCGGCCATTCAGTGGCGGTGGTGGTGACTTCGTCACGAACGCATTTGTACCCGCACAACGTTTTGACTTCGCAACTTTTGATCAAAACGATCTGGTACCGACTCGTGGTGCGGTGAATGAAGCAGGCATGCCAGTGACGCTGCAAAACATTGGCAACTCGCGTAATCCAATTGGTGAGTTCGGTTCCGGCTTCATCGAGATGCTGGCGCGACAAATCACCGCTGATTTGCAAGCCATACGCGACACGATGCCCAATGGCAGCACACGCGCACTTACATCGAAAGGCATTTCATTCGGAAGGTTGACTCGTCGGGCAGATGGAACCTGGGACACTTCGCAGGTTGAAGGTCTGCCTGCACCTGCTCTGCTGTCCGCGAATGCGGCAAGTCCGCCAAGCTTGATACTGTTTCCATTTCACCACTCCGGCACAGTAATCTCCATTCGTCAATTCACCAACAATGCCTTCAATCATCACCATGGCATCCAGTCCACTGAGCGCTTTGGTGTAGGTACTGATCCAGATGGCGATGGCTATGTGAATGAAATGACGCGCGCCGACGTCACTGCTGCGTCCATCTTCCAGGCAACGTTGCCAGCACCAGGTCGGGTGATTCCGAATGATCCCGCGATTGAAGCTGCCATTCTGGTTGGTGAAAGAAAGTTTGCTGCAGTTCAATGTACTGGCTGTCACGTACCTAAACTACCTTTGACGAATAATGGCTGGGTGTATTCAGAACCCAATCCTTACAATCCATCAGGTAACTTGCGTGTTGGCGATGCACGGCCCGTGTCGGTTGATCTAACCAGCGATTCGTTACCGTCGCCTCGATTGAAAGTGACACACGGCGTGGTGTATGTGCCAGCCTTTACTGATCTGAAGCTGCACGACATCACGAGTGGTCCTAACGATCCTAATCGCGATCCTATTGATATGAATGAACCAGCAGGTTCTGCGAAGTTCCTGGGTGGTAATAGTCGCTTCCTGACACGAAAGTTATGGGGTGATGCGAGCGAGCCACCATTCTTCCATCATGGTAAGTTCACGACATTGCGTGAAGCTATCCTTGCTCATTCTGGTGAAGCACTGGCATCACGTCAGGCGTTTCAATCACTCAGTGCGTATGATCAAGGCGCCATCATTGAGTTCCTGAAGTCATTGCAGGTGTTGGCACCCGGCACGCAGAGTTTGATTGTTGATGAGAACGGAAGACCGAAAGCATTTCCGACAATCTACTAATCGCATCAGTTAGAACTGATTTAAAGAAGGCGGGAGTGATCCCGCCTTTTTTATTCGGCACATATTCACTCCGACCGCGCACAACGACATAAGGTTACAAATTTGTTCCTTGTTGCGGTTTGGCAAGCGAATCTATAGATTTTGCCTTTATTCAGCATCAGGCAAACTCGATGGATGACTCAACTAGAGAACCGCAGCAAGGTCCGCGGCGGCTGACCCGTCAATACTTCTGCAGTATTGAAGTGGCCATCGACTGCATTGGTGGAAAGTGGAAGCCGCGATTGATTTACAGTCTTAAGAGTGGCCCCAGACGCTTTACCGAACTACAGAAACTGATTCCACGCGCATCAATGAAAGTGATCGTTGCACAATTAAGAGAGCTGGAAGCGGACGGCTTGGTAAGTCGTAATACTCTTAATGAGGCTGTAGCTGGCGTCGAATACCGGCTGTCTGAATCATCCAGCGAACTACTGCCAGCGTTGCAGGCACTGCATGAATGGGGCATCAGACAAGCTCAACGGAAAAACATTATGCTTGAACTGGAACATGAGAACGGAGAGGAAAATTGATTGTTGAATATATCCGTTACAAAATTCCTGAGACACAGGCAGATGACTGTATCGCCGCCTATGGATTGGCAGCGAAACAACTGGACAGCTCGCCTCACTGCAAAGCTTATGAGTTGAGCAGGTGTACTGAAAGCGCCGAGCACTTTATTTTGCGCATTGAATGGTCA
>DATAHE010000082.1:0-5293 GCA_036263355.1 Steroidobacteraceae bacterium
CTGCATCGCCTGCTGCGCGCTTGCGTGTCATCAAATCATTAAGTGATGCAGGTGTGCCAGTCACCGTGATGGTTGCACCGGTGATTCCATTGTTGACCGATGGCGAGCTGGAACAGATTCTCGAAGCAGCAGCGAATGCTGGGGCCAAACATGCGGGCTACTTGATTGTTCGCCTGCCACATGAGGTCAAGCAGCTATTCCGCGATTGGCTGAATACCCACGAGCCATTGAAAGCCAAACATATCATGTCGCTATTGAATCAAATGCGAGGTGGAAGAGATAACGATCCGCGCTACGGCACTCGTCAAACCGGTGAAGGTGTTTATGCCGAGTTACTGGCAAAGCGATTTGTTACCGTGTGTGGACGCTTAGGATTAAATCGCGGCGAACGTTATTCTCTAGATACAAAGCAATTCGTACCGCCGGTGATCGAAGGTACGCAGTTGTCTTTGTGGTAGCTGTGTGCGTACAAGTGGCATGCTTCGGCTTGAGTTCTCAAACGATTGCTAGTGATTTCCGTCGGTGGAAATTGAAGCAAAATATCTCGCAGCACCGTCGGCCTTACTCTGTTCCTTGAATGATCGCTCAACCCACTTTTTCAGTTCAAGCACGGTTGGATCATTGGCACCACGGGCTTTTAGTACGATTTTGTAGTTGTCGAGCAGAAGCGTATCGCCAGCGATGTATTGATGTTGGCCGATCAATGTCGCGCCCAGTGCGGCGCGAGCGGTTGATGACAGTCTGTTATCGCCGGGTGAGTTGGCTTCAAGGATGGGGATAGCGGCTTGTAGCTCCGTTGCCGCCTGTTGAAACTGATTTAACGCCAGAAGCACCAGCCCAAGATTCATCCGAGCTGCACCAACGTAAGTATGATCACTGGGAAGTGACCTGCCATAGATGTCGAGTGCTGTTCGGAATTCATGCTCGGCGTCTGCGTATTGATGCCGGTCAAATAAAACCAATCCAAGAAAGCGGTGTGCATAGCCAACGGAAGGATGCGAGTTGCCAAGGGCCTTTTCCTGCAAGGACACTGCGCTACGCAAGATCGTTTCTGCTTTTGCCAGCTCATTCTTTTTGCGGAGAAAGTCGCCGTACGTAACCATCGTGCGAATTGTTTCAGGATGCTCGGCGCCAAAAATTTTCTTGTGCAGAGAAATTGCTTTCTCGTAGTACTCATCTGCTTCTTTGCGCTTCCCTTCAAACTCCAGAACAACAGCGAGATTCTGAACAACATTTGCAGTCTGTGTGTAGTCATCACCATATACGCTGCGATATCCATCAAGGGCTGCTCTGAGTTCTTGCTCAGCCTTGTCATAAATTCCCTGAAATATATATATCTGTCCCATTCCATGTCTGGCCACTGCAATTCGAGCCTGGTCACCACTTGCTGAGTTGTTTAGCAGATCCAAAGCACGCTGATATAGAGAGAGCGCATCATCGAATTTCTGTTGTCTTTGTTTGAGTAGCGCTAATTCGATGACACTGGCGGCAGCCTCACTTAGACGATTCGTCGGCCAAAGCGTACGAAGATCGTAAGAGTGCCGGAGTAATTGCTCTGCTTCGGGATAGTTGCTTTGCTCAATATAGGTTGAGCCCAGCAGGCGTTCTATCCGTGCAACTTCGGTGCTGTCATTTCCGGTGAGACTTATTTGCAGTTCAAGAGCAGTGCTGAGTAGTTGTTTTGCTTCATCGTAGTCAGCGAGACCAAAATAAACTTCGCCCATCGCGCTCAGCAAACTTGCGCGTACTGCGGGTTGGTCCGACAGGCCGCTAAGAATGCGTTTGGCGCCGATATCCAGCATCTCACGCACTTTCACTTCATTGCCACGACTATGGCTGGGGTCAGCTTGCTGGAACAGGTCAATCATGAACTTTGATACCTGTTCTGCACGTATCTGTTCACGTTCAATGCGCTTTGATTGAATCGAAGTAATCACCGCAAAAGCCATAATCGCAGCTACAACTATCGCAGTTAATGCGCTTGCCGCAGCGTTGCGTTGTACTAGCTTGCGTGTTCGATAAAACCATGTGTCCCTGCGTGCAGCGACCGGTTGGTTGGATAAGTATCGTTCGATATCAGCCGACAACTGCTCCACTGAGCTATAACGTCGCTGTGGCTCTTTGCGTAACGCAGTCATGACAATCGCGGATACATCGCCATGTAAATCTCGTCGTAACTTCGCTGGTGTGGTTGAACGTTGTTCGCACAACTGCTGAATGACTTCCTTATCGCGTTTATTAACGACTTCATACAAGCCCATATCCAGCGGAATTGCTGGGCTATCGCAGATGGCGCGCTCCAGTTCCGCGAGGCGAGTATGTTTGATCTCGAAGGGTTTTCGGCCTGTCAGCAAGCCATAGAGCAGCACGCCGAGCACATAGATATCACTTGCTGTGGTTATGGACTCACCACGAACCTGTTCCGGACTGGCATGATCCGGTGTCATCAGTCGATAGTCGACATGCGTCATTGCCACCGTTTGAGTGAAGCTGTGAGCATCAAGTAGTTTGGCAATACCGAAATCCAGTAATTTCGGAGTGCCATCGGTTGTCACTAAAATATTCGATGGCTTCAAGTCGCGATGTACGATCAGATGTTGATGTGCGCATTGCACAGCCGAACAAACTTTCTGGAACAAGCGCAGTCGCTGTTCAATAGTCAGTCGTTGATGATCGCAATACACATTGATTGGTACGCCGTCGACATACTCCATCACGATATATGGTGTGCCCTCCGGCGTTGTTCCACCATCAATCAGCTTGGCAATGTAAGGATGTTCAAGCGTTGCCAATATCTGCCGTTCGAGCTTCAGTCTTGTTTGCAGTTGATAAGAACTGACGCCACGGCGAAGCAACTTGATCGCAACACGTTGCTTGAATTGCTGATCGGCTCGTTCAGCCAGCAGCACTTGCCCCATGCCGCCCTCACCAATCACGCCAACAACCTTATAAGAGCCGATTTTCTCGTAGCTGGGCCTTAGCTCTGCATCGTGTTGTACTTCTGCTTCGAGATTCCAATCCCACCAGGCATGAGCCTGTGTGGCCAGTTGTCCCACAGCCTGTTGCAACAACTCAGTGTTGTCGGCACAGCTGTGGCGAACGAATGCCATGCGATCTTCTGGCGGCAAGATTAGTGCCTGTTCCAGAATGTTCTCAAGCGTGGGTTTATTGGGCTTTGCTTGCATGCATTTATAAACGCGTCGCGGCTGGCCGATCATAGGTTTTGAAAGGCGATTAGGCAATGCAATATCGCAATTGTGCTTGCGCGGTGACCTTCAAACTTGTATAGAGACGACGCGTTACCGAGATGGTGGTTTTTCTCAAGCTAATATTCCGTTCGTGTAACGACAGGCAAATTTATCGTTTGAAACACGAGGAGAACACTATGCCACCCGGCGCAATTGAACCTAACAAATCCCTTAAGATGGCAATGATTGGCGGCATCATTGGTGGAGCCTTGGGCTCCATCATCGTCCAGTTAATCTGCTGCTGGCTGTGTCATAGCCACCAGGTTCCTGGCGTGCAATAAGCAATGGAATTGACGCCAGGGACGGCATTAACAACAACTAGCTTAAGGTTGTTTCAATTTAAGCGGCTGGTTTTCGGGAACAAATTCCATCGATACCGAATTCAAGCAATAGCGTATGCCAGTAGGCTTCGGACCATCCGGAAATACATGACCCAGATGACCATCACAACGTTGGCAACGAATTTCGATTCGCATCATCCCGTGACTTGAGTCTTTTAGTTCGCGGATATGTGCAGCATCAAATGGCTGATAAAAACTTGGCCAGCCAGTGCCCGACTCAAACTTTGCCGCTGATTTAAACAACGGCAATCCGCACAAGCGGCAGCAATAAGTACCCGCTTCCTTGTTATCCAGTAAACCGCCGCAAAAGGGCGGCTCCGTGCCTTGATTGAGCAGCACACGCTTTTCTTCCGCACTCAAGTTTTTAGTTAGTGATTCACGTTGTGCAACGCTCAGTGGTGCGACATCAAAGCCACTTGAAGATGTACTGCTCATGTTGTTTACCTCAATGAAGATAAAGCGAGATATCCCGCTCTATCATCGATTAACTATTGCGACGTTCAAACGCAGTCAATGTGTTCTGCAACAGGCAGGCGATGGTCATGGGCCCGACGCCGCCGGGTACTGGTGTAATGGCGCGAGCAATGTTCATGGCTTCAGCAGTGGCAACATCGCCACAGAGTTTCGATTTGCCATCAGCACCTGCGATGCGATTGATGCCTACATCAATGACAATCGCGCCGGGCTTGATCCAGTCACCGCGCACCATCAAAGGCTTGCCTACTGCTGCGATCAAGATATCCGCCATGCGACACACTGCCGGAAGATCATTCGTTCGTGAATGCGCCATGGTTACAGTGCAATCCGCCTGCAATAGCAATTGTGCGATGGGCTTGCCAACCAGATTGGAGCGACCAATAACCACAGCGTGCAGTCCGCTCAATGATGGCTGTTCATCTTTCAACAGCAACATGCAGCCGCTCGGTGTGCAGGGCACCAAACCACGTTGATTGGTAGCGAGACGCCCAGCATTGATGGTGGTTAATCCATCTACATCTTTATCGGGATGGATCGACTGAACAACACGTTCGGAGTTGATGTGTTTTGGTAAAGGCAGCTGCACCAGAATGCCATCGACTGCTGGATCGTTGTTCAACTTGTTTACCAGGTCGATCACGGTTTGCTCGGAAGTATCGGCAGAGAGTTTGTGTTCGATGGAGCGCATTCCCACTTCCACAGTTGCCTTGCCTTTATTGCGCACGTACACCTGACTCGCTGGATCTTCGCCTACCAGCACCACAGCCAGCCCGGGCACGCGGCCCAGAGTAGAATTCAACGACGCAACCCGGTTCGCAATGGACTGACGCAGGCGCGCCGCCGCAGCGGTTCCATCAATCAATTTGGCAACCATCAGCACCACCTCATTCCTCGGAAAATGAGTGAAGTGTAGACTCCAGCTGTGCACTGCGTCACGCGTTGTTAACGTCGGGGGTGGCCGACAACCCCGACCTGTGGGCATTGCATGGCAGAATCACACATATCGTGTTCGACATTTCTGGATCTTCATTGCCCATGCATCCTTGCTCAAACTGGACCGCAACTTGCCTTCGCGCCACTGCCCTGATTTTGCTGGCGGTAACGTCTTTGGCGGCGCAGGCAGACGAAAACCAAAAACCGTGGGAAAGCGAACCGCCTCCTTACATTTTTGAAGACAAGATGCGCCTGCAAGTTTCCATCTGGAACTCCAACATCGACACGGTTGTT
>DATAHE010000083.1:0-1790 GCA_036263355.1 Steroidobacteraceae bacterium
TACGTCAGTGCTTCCAGTTCAGTTTCAGTACGAGGCCGGTTGCTATAGGAAAGATCGTCTCTGACGGATTCCCAGGATGATGTGTCTTTCGCATCAACGACTGATCGCTCTCGCAGACATACTTTCATGTCGGCCGTGACATCAAGATAGGAATGTGGCCGATCAATATTGGCATGCACGGTTTGATTGCCAAATGCATCCTGAATGGAAGTAATCTCGCTGGGCGCAGGATCAAGCAGCAATCCTTGTGCAATCACCTGTTGATAAGCAGACTCACGCGGACGCAGATGTAACCAGTGTCGCGCCTGTAACACTTCGCTGGCGTAGTCATATCGAGTGACGTGATGTACCTGATAGACAACGGAATCTTTTGAAACAACCGAGTTCATCAGTTCTGCACCAGTCTAACGTCATCTGCCACATGTGCAAAATAGCGCTGCGCAATTTCATCGGCGAGCTGCAAAGAGCTGTTTAACAACTCATTCAATCGACTCGCCATCAGTTGCCGAGCATACAATGCCGCTGGCGTATTTCCTTCCAGCGATGCCATATCCACGCTAAACACATTCTGCATCTGGGACTTCAGCGCCATCGCTTCGGCGTTGCTGCTGATTTCACCCAATTGAATCAATTCCTGCGCAATCACTTCACACTGACATTTCACCGCGCGCGGATTGGCAGCATCACTACACAACAGATCCATCACCAATGACAAACGTGGAGCCGTCATGAAACGACGACGAAATGCCATCTGGCTGTTATTCACTTCCAGCAACCATTCCAGCTTGCCCTGCTCTGCAAGGTCAGCATCTTGCAGTTGCGAGCCAAGTAACGCGCACGACAACTGCAATCGTTCCAGACGTCTACCCATCATCAGCAGGCGCCAGCCAAGGTCCTGCGTCATGTCTTCCATCACGTAACCGCTTAGCGCGCTTTGAATCAAAATGGCTCTATCCATTGACTCTCTCATCACTGCGGTCTTTCGCGGCGTACGTTGCACACGTTGTCGAAGCTCGGAGATTGCACGCCAGTGATCCAGCGACAGACGCGCCCGAACTTGCGTGGCGCACCATTGCAAGCGCTGAATATCCGCAGCAATGCTGGCGCTGAAATCGACATTGAAGGCAGGCGCAATATCATCACTGTTGATTTCCAGGCCAGCACGTTCACAGGCTGCGAGTCCATGCTGCCATAGGCTTTCATCGACGCGCCAGTTCAACGTGCTGCGTAGCAGCCGCAACTTGTGTTCGCAACGCTCCTGATAACGACCCAGCCAGAAAAGATTTTCGCCCACACGCGAAGGCACTTCCTGATGCCGCAAGGTGATACGCGGCATGGCATGTGACGTCGATGCTCCATCAACGCGTTTCTGTGAAGGCAATACCCAGATATCCTTGCTGCTGCCACCGCGTTGATTGGACACCACATCCACACTGGTATCACCCGCAATACGTGCAAGGCCACCTGGCATGACTTTGTAACCATCAGCGGTTGCCACTGCATACACACGAATACTCACTGCACGCGCCAGCCATTCCGAGCGTTCGGTATTTTGCATGGCTGGCACGCGCGATAAGGCAAAGCGCTCCTGGGCAACATATACATGTGGTCGTTGGCGCATGCGTTCAATCAATTGTTCTCGTTCTTCGGTATCTAGTTGATCGCCGAAGATAGGGCCAGTCTTCTGATTGGGAAAGGTTCCCTTGATGACAAGCTTGTCGAGATTCTCGCAAGTGTACTCAAGTGCGGGCTGTTCACCACACCACCATGTTGCAACGGAAGGTAACGAT
>DATAHE010000084.1:0-3592 GCA_036263355.1 Steroidobacteraceae bacterium
GAGATAGCGGTCGACAGATCACCGCCGAGAATGTAGTACTCGCCCATATATGAGTAGGCATCGGCATTGTCACCTGCCTTGTTGGCAGCCAGCGCGATCAACTTCGCCTGATCGGGTGTGGGGGCAACATTGTTGAATAAATCAAGCAACACGTTGTGTGCCGCCTTTGCATCACCGGCGCTCATCAATGCCTGTGCGTAGCGAATGGTCACCGGAATATTGCGTGGAAATAGTTCAGACGCATGAGCCAGTGCAGCGACAGCTCCGCGATCATCACCTGCTTCAACTAATGCCTGTCCCAGCGCAGTATGAAACTGAATCACGGCGCTGTTGTGTTCCACCAGCGATCTAAGAAGGCGAACGGCATCTTTTGCGTCGTGCGCCTGGATATCGGCAATGGCCTTGCCATACAGCTTTTCTATCGTAACCTTGCTCTCGTCTTTCTCATTGAAGTGATAGTACTCGCGAGGATTTTCTCCCGCCGGTGTCATCAGCACGCGGATGCGTTCGCGCATTAGTGCGTAGCTGAGAGAGTCGGTATGACTGACGTTGGTCATCAATGCAGCGCGGGCACGGGTTTCTGCAACACGTTCATTGGTAACAGGATGATTGCGCAGAATGGCAGGAATATCCGCTTCATTACGACTGCCATTCAAGCGTTCCAGCACTTCAAAAAACTGCCACATGCCATTGGGATCGAAGCCACTGTGTGCCACCAGTGCGATGCCAATGTTGTCTGCTTCGGTTTCTTCGGCGCGCGAAAAGCTCATCTGATTTTGTAACGCCACCGTTTGTGCTGCAGCGATGCCAGCAATCGCTGCATCGCCACCCCCCGCAGCGCCGAGCAATATGGCCGCCAGCATCGCCGCTGCAGACATGATGCCATTGTGGCTTTGCGCGATGATGCTGCGCGCGATGTGACGTTGCGTGACGTGGACAATTTCGTGTCCGATAACACCGGCCAGTTCATTTTCATTGCGTGTAGCAAGAATTAATCCTGAGTTGACGCAGACAAATCCTCCGGGCAATGCAAATGCATTGATTTCGTTGTCACGCACAACACTGAACTGGAATGAATGAGCAGGTTGTTGTTCAGATTGGCTGGAGAGCTGCAAACCGACGGACTGAATGTAATCACTCAGTTCAGGGTCATCAAATAGCTGGCCTTGATCGCGTAAACCACGCGTCACCATCAAGCCAAGGCGATATTCATCTTCCAGCGATAATACTGCGGTAGAAGGCGAGCCCATATCGGGAAGATCATTGCTGGCCGCCCGTAAAGGTTGATTGGCGAGCAACGACAGGCTCAATGCGATCAGGAAAAGGGAAATGCGGTGCACAACGATACTCGTGATTCGACGAGCAATGGTTGCCCAGCTTGCTTGGGTAATCAAGCTGGGTGACTGTCATTTAATGCTAAGGATCCTCTGATTAATTGTTTTTTCTGGTGGCGTTGTCAGTTCCGTGTTCGCATCCTCATTTATTCTGCATAAACTGCGGTGCTACGCTCGACACTTCCTAGCCACAGTAAAAATCCTAATTATTCAGAGGTTCCCAAAACCCCTTACAAATGCTCGGAGGCGTAATCAGCCAGACGCGAACGCTCGCCGCGCTTCAACGTAATGTGACCAGAATGTGCCCAGTCGCGGAAACGGTTGACCACATAGGTGAGACCACAGGTGGTTTCGGACAAATACGGTGTATCAATCTGGGCGATATTTCCCAGACACACCAATTTGGTGCCCGGACCCGCGCGTGTGACCAATGCCTTCATCTGTTTTGGCGTCAGGTTTTGCGCTTCGTCAACAATCAGGAAGCGATTGAGGAAGGTACGACCGCGCATGAAGTTAAGCGAGCGAATCTTGATGCGATTACGCAGTAAATCATTGGTAGCGGCACGTCCCCAGCTGCCACCTTCCTGACTGTGCGTCAGCACTTCAAGATTGTCCATTAATGCGCCCATCCACGGTTCCATTTTCTCTTCTTCAGTGCCGGGTAAAAAACCAATGTCTTCACCCAGTGGAATGGTCACGCGCGTCATGATGATTTCACTGAAGCGATTGTTCTCCAGTGTTTGTGCAAGACCTGCTGCCAGCGTTAGCAATGTTTTGCCAGTGCCTGCTGGTCCCAGGATACTGACGAAATCAATTTCGGGGTCCATCAGCATGTTCAATGCAAAGTTCTGTTCGCGATTGCGTGCAGTAATACCCCACACATTGTGGCGATCACTGCGATAGTCTCGTGCCACTTGAAGCACGGCTTCTTTGTCATTCACCGACCGAACGATGGCATCGAAGTTTGCCGGGTCTTTCTGATAGAGGAATTGATTGACATGCCAATCGCGCACCGTTGGTCCTTGCACGCGATAGAAGCTGTCCGAGTGTTCCTGCCACGATTGCATGTTCTTGCTATGACGATCCCAGAAATTATCTGGAAGCTCGTGGATGCCGGTGTACAGCAAATCGGCGTCTTCTATGGTTTTGTCGCTATAGTAATCTTCGGTGTGCACACCGATGATGGCGGCTTTGATGCGCAGATTAATGTCTTTTGATACCAGCGTGACGCGTGCATCGGGCTGTTCTTTCTGCAGTGCTAACGCTTGCGCCAGAATCGCGTTGTCGGCACCACTGCCCGGTAATTTGTTGGGCAGATTGCTGCTCAGCAATCGTGTTTGAAAATAGAGCCGACCCGTTGCGATTTTCTTGTGGCCATTGTTGATATTGCCATTCACGTGCCTTATTGCAGAGGGCAATTCCAGACCTTTCTCAATCTGCTGTTTCGTTGCGCCTGCCATCAATTCATCCAGGAAGCGGCTGACCTGGCGCACGTTGCGCGCGGCTTCTGATACGCCTTTCTTGCCAGCGTCCAGTTCTTCGAGAACAATCATCGGGATAAAAATATCGTGCTCATCGAAGCGGAATATCGCAGTGGGATCGTGCATCAGCACGTTGGTATCGAGCACAAAAATACGGCGTGGTGATTTGCTGCTACGTTTTGCTTTTGCCAATTCAGGTTGCTCCTTTGTGTGGACCTGTCTTAAAACGATTGCGATCAAGTATTCTCAATAACCACTTCATATAAAAGTGACTTCAAATAAATCAGCTACAGCTTGCGTGCCGCAGCCAGAACTTCTTCAACATGCCCCGGTACTTTTACCTTGCGCCATTCCTGTCTGAGCACTCCCTTGCTGTCAATCAGAAAAGTACTCCGTTCAACACCCATAAACTTTTTACCGTACATTGATTTTTCCTTGTACACCTCGAACAGTTCACTCACGGTCTTGTCTTCATCAGACAGCAATTCGAAAGGGAGTTTCAATTTCGCCTTGAATTTTTCGTGTGAGGCGAGTGAATCATTGGAGATACCGACGATCTGCGTGCCAGCTTTTTTGAATTGTGCGTACGCTTCACCGAAACCAGTGGTTTCCGTCGTACATCCAGGCGTGTTATCGCGTGGATAAAAATAAATCACTAGATGACGGCCTTTCGCGTCACCCGAGTTCCACTTGCCACCCGTTCCGGGAAGTGAAAATGCAGGAATGGTTTTACCGACAACAATTTTGCTCATGAGTTATCAGGTCCGGATAATTTCG
>DATAHE010000085.1:0-7040 GCA_036263355.1 Steroidobacteraceae bacterium
GCGCAGACAATGGATGACTTACGCAATGTCGGTGTAGATATATTGACGCTGGGCCAGTATCTCCGACCCACAATGAATCATTTGCCGATCGAGCGTTGGGTAACACCGGAAGAGTTTGCTCAGTATCGTGAATGGGCTTTGAGTAAGGGATTCCTCGAATGTGTTTCAGGACCATTGGTCCGTTCCAGCTATCGTGCTGAGCGGGCACTGGAGCGTAACAATGCAGGCCTCGGTAGCAACGTATCTAATGCCTGAGCTTTCCGTGCCACTGGTTAAGTGGCTGGGGCGTGTGGAGTACGAACCCACATGGCGTGCCATGCAGGCATTCACATCGCAGCGCGATGAACATACGCGTGATGAAATCTGGTTGCTGGAACATCCACCCGTATTCACGCTGGGCATGAATGGCAAGCCAGAGCATGTGCTTGCTGCTGGCGATATTCCTGTTATCAATATCGATCGTGGTGGACAGGTGACTTATCACGGCCCGGGTCAGCTGGTTGTGTATCCGTTGCTGGATTTACGCCGTTACAGGCTGGGTGTGCGCGAATTGGTGATGGCGCTGGAGAATGCGGTGATTCGTACACTTGAGCAGTTAAATGTTCAAGCGGAAGCACGCCGCGATGCGCCGGGCGTGTATGTCGAAGGCAGAAAGATTGCCAGCATCGGCTTGCGCATTCGCCGTGGTTGCAGTTATCACGGGTTCGCTTTTAACGTTGCGATGGATTTATCGCCGTTTAATCGCATCAATCCATGCGGTTATCAGGGCTTGCAGGTGATTGATCTTGCATCATTGAGTATTCAATCCACTCCACAACAACTCTCATCGCAAGTTGCGACGAACCTGCTTCAGGCGATTGGTGTTGAAGCGGTTGTGTAGTTTCAATGAACATTGGCGTTCGAAAACTAGTTCGACATTCGTATCCTTGTAATAGTACTTGCTAGTTGCATTGTGCCGTCCATCCAGAAAGCCTCGTAGCGGTTGACTAAAAGGCTTCGTGATTGGTGATGGGCTCAAATTTCAGACCTTTCTCGCGGAACAGGGCATTGCTTGCAACCATCTCCGGTAGTGCGCCCAGTGCGTTGCCATGTTCCACGGTATCCCAGAACGTCACCCACACCATCGTCGCGTTTTGACGATCGACACCAACATAGCCATCAATATAACCGGGGAGCTGCGCCTGTTTAGGCTCGATCTTGGCCTTTATTTCTACCAAGAACGCGACAACTTCTTCTAGCATTTGAGGTTCAAATCGGGCGCGCGACATCCGCATTACCTTCTTCATGAGTACCTCTTACATTAGTTCGAAGATACGAGCGATAACATCATCTCGCCTTACAACGCAACCATCACTTTCTCGCACGATGTCAATTCCATGTACAACGCATCGAGTTGTGCCTTGCTTGTTGCGCGAACGATGATTGTCAATCCGAGGTAAGTAAGATCACGGCTTGGGCGTTCTTCGATCAAGGCATGATCGATATCGCCCATATGCTTCTGCACGATGCCCAGTACGATTGACCGGAAGTCATCGCTATTGCGTCCCATGACTTTCAATGGATAGTCATGTGGAAATTTCATCAATGTTTCGTTGTCACTCATGATCAATGCGAGAAGAGTAGACGGATGCTGTCGATAGAGCGGCCGATAATACCTGCTTGCGCAACATCATGCGTCGGGTAGACGTCATAACTGCCTAGAGTTTTGCCATCCAATGTTAACGTCAGCGAACCTATTGCAGTACCATGATCGAGCGGTGCGATTAATATTGCTGGCAAGTTGACTTCAGCGTGCACATCAGCGGCACGACCACGCGGGATGGTGAGGACAATATCATTCGCGGGCACTGCGTTGATGGTGTTCTCCACACCCTTGCGCACGACGGTGGATTTCAATGCCTGATCTTTAGTGAATAGCTTTTTGGTTTCGTAGAAACTGAAGCCGTAATTCAGCAATGCCATGCTGCCTTCTTCACGGGCTTTGAATGAAGGAGTGCTCATCACCACACTAATCAATCGCATGCCCTCACGTTTGGCGGACGAGATCAGGCAGTAACCGGCAGCTTGAGTATGGCCGGTCTTGATACCGTCTACGCTGGGATCACGTTGCAACAGGCCATTGCGGTTTTGCTGCAATTTGCCGTTGTACAAAAATTCTTTTTCCGAGAAGTAGTGATAATACTCGGGGAAGTCACGCACCAGTCCTTGCGCTAACAAGGCGAGGTCATGCGTTGTGGTGTACTCGTCAGGTGAAGGCAAACCTGATGCATTCGCAAAATGCGAGCTGTCCATGTGCAGACGCTGCGCATATACATTCATCAGTTGGGCGAAGGTGGTTTCGTTGCCAGCGACCCGTTCTGCCAGCGCGATGGCTGCATCATTACCGGATTGCACAATCATGCCTTGCAGCAAGATCTCCACCGGAACCTGCGCACCGATGGGTAGAAAGCTGGTAGACCCATCTGTTCCGGCACCGCCAGTTTTCCATGCGTGCTCGCTAATGGTCACGATATCCGACAACTTGAGTTTGCCGATTTTCAATGCATCGAACACGATGTAGCTGGTCATCAACTTGGTAAGACTCGCTGGTTCAACACGCGCGTTGCTGTTGTTCTCGGCAAGTATTGCTCCGCTAGCCGCATCCATCAGGATAAAAGCTTTAGCTTGCGGTGCTGGTGCAGTCGGAATAGATGTCGCAACGGTGGCGGGAGAGGCTGCGGTTCCCAACGCGAGGAGAGGAGATTGTTGCGATGCGTTACTTGCGGTGCTGACAGATGCCGTAGATTTTTCCGTATCAGGTGTCTTTTCTTTCTTGCATCCGGCGATGGCTGTTGCGCAGGTGGCGATCAGCAATACAAATGTTTTTTTATAAGTCAGCACGTCGTCAACTCCGGCAAATTCGAAGCGCGAAGTGTAATGAGATTGGACTGTTTATCCAATATTAATAATGGCCTTTTAATCCAGCGCCAGATGAGCATCGTCAATGCCAAGGGATTTCAGGTTTGCCACCACGCTGTCGAACTCTTCCACCTTTGCAACGGGACCAATACGCACCCGATACAACGTACGTGTTTTGACAACATCGTCGCGAACAAACACGTTGGCAAAGCCGCGATTGCGCAATTGAGCAGCCAAACGTTCTGCGTTGGCTGCATCGCCAAATGCGCCAGCCTGAACATACATTGTGGATATGGTGGTGGTTGCAGGCGATGCGGCCACTGCAGGCACGGTATTGTCGCCGGGCAATATTGCTTTCACCTCAACGAAGGCAGTGCCATCACGAACCATATCAAGCTTGGTTGCGGCTGCGTAGGACAGATCGATGATGCGGCCACTCTTGAATGGGCCGCGATCATTTACACGAACGACAATACTGCGACCGTTATTCAGATTGGTTACTTGAACATAGGTGGGCAGGGGCAGTGTCTTGTGCGCTGCCGTCATCGAGTACATGTTGTATTGCTCACCACTTGAAGTCGATGCTTCGTGAAAGCCCGGGCCGTACCACGATGCAACGCCGCGCTCTTGATAACCTGCTGCGCTTTGCATGACGAAGTAGCGTTTGCCGAGCGCATCATAGAAAGCAGGATTACCCAGTTTTGATAAGGGTTCCGCTCTTGGTGTGACGTCTGGAATGCGCTCGACCTCTGCTGGAGGTGGCGTCGCTACGGATCTGGTCGGCGGCGATGATGTACAAGCACCGACTGCAATGATGCCAATCACCATCACTGATGATTTTACTGTCCGTTCCAAAGGACGCAATGCAAGCGATACTCGATGCAGCATGATCATTACTCAGTTGGCTTGCTGTTCAACTGGCCAGCGATGACTTCACCCAGTTCAAACACGGCGTTTGCATACAAAGGGCTGCGGTTGTAACGCGTAATCACATAGAAGTTGTTGAACCCTACGCGATAGACTGGGCCCTCTTTGCCTTGCAGTGTGATCAATACAGCGGGTGCGGTATCTGGCAGCGTGGTGTCAAACGATACGCCTTTTGCTTTCAGCGAAGCCACCGTGTCACTCATGATCACTTCGCCCAATGAATAAGGTGGCACCTCTTTTGGTTTATAGTCTGCGCTCACAACAACGGGCTCGCCTTCGCGCCAGCCGTATTGTTTCAAGTAATTCGCGACACTGAACAACACATCGTCCCAGTTGTTCCACAAGTCGATCTTGCCATCACCGTCACCATCCACTGCAAAGTTGCGATAGCTTCGCGGCATGAATTGTGGTGCGCCCATTGCGCCGGCATAAGAGCCAATCGTGTCCTTGATATTAAAATGCTGCTCCTGGGCAAGCATCAGGAATTGCTCCAGCTCTGCAACGAAGTAATTACTACGCGCTGGGTAGTCAAAGCCCAGTGTAGACAATGCATCCACCACACGATACTTGCCCGCCATATCTCCAAAGAAGGTTTCTACGCCAAGAATGCCCAGAATTACATTCGTCGGTGCCGCTTGTTCATTCAAATGATCCAGTAACTTTGCATGTTCGCGTGCGAAGGTAAGGCCGCGCTTGATGCGCTTCTCGGTCATGAAGCGTTCGCGATATTCAAACCAAGGTATGGTTCGTTCCGCAGGCTTCGCGATGGCATCAAGAATGGGTTGTTGGGTCACTGCATCTTGCAGAATGGCTTCGACATCACTGCGTTTGAATTGATGTTCATTCACCATCTTGTCAATGAACGCATGCACTTCGGGTCGCTCGATATCGAGGGCATGTGCATTAACGCTGATGAGGCAGGCGAGAGCAATGGAAAGACGTCGGAGCAAAATGAACCTCGATATCACTACTATCAAACGGTGGTGCTCGCGGGAGCGAGAGTGTGGTTAGACTATCTCAAATGTGCTTGACGAGAAAGTTTGCGTATAACTGCGACGCAGTCACTGCGGGAACTTAACGTCCTACCAAGCGGCGTCGCGCATGAATGGCCATGATGAAGCCGAATCCTGCCATCAGCGTCACCATGGAACTGCCACCAAAGCTGATCAGCGGCAGCGGCACGCCGACAACGGGTAACAAGCCGGTGACCATCCCTGTATTCACAAAGACATAGACAGCAAAGGTCAATGCCAGACTGCCGCACAATATTCGCGAAAAGGTGTCCTGCGCATTGGCAGCAATATAAAGACAACGCGCGATGATGAACAAATATAGAAACAGGATGGTGACAAGTCCCAGCAATCCCCATTCCTCACCAATCACGGCGAAGATGAAATCTGTTGCACGTTCGGGAAGAAATTCAAGCTGAGCCTGACTGCCATTCAGATAGCCTTTGCCGAACACGCCACCCGAACCAATGGCAATCTGCGATTGAATAATGTGATAGCCCGATCCCAGCGGATCACTCTGTGGTTCCAGAAAGGTAATAACGCGTTGACGCTGGTAATCATGCATGTGTGTCCAGCCGACCCATGCAGCGGGAATCATCAACAATACGACGCCAAGAATGTAGCGCTTCTGCAAACCGGAAAGCAGTAACGATACGCCACCGGCAGTGACGACCAGCAGCGCGGTGCCCAGATCAGGTTGCTTGGCGATGAGTGCAGTCGGTACCAGGACAACCGCCGTCAATATAGCAATATCACGCAGTGAAGGGGGCAATGGTCGCTCATGCACATACCACGCACAGAACAGTGGCATTGCCAGCTTCATGATCTCTGACGGTTGAAAACGAACAAACTTGAGATCTAGCCAACGCTGTGCACCCAGTGCAGTGGAGCCTTTGATCATGACCATCAGCAGCAGAATCAATCCAACTGCATATAGCCATGGCGCACTGTTACGAATGATACGTCGAGGCAATTGTGCAACGGCCAGCATCACCGCAGTGCCAAACAGAAACTTGAGCGCCTGACTGAACACTACTGACATGCTTGATCCGGATGCGCTGTACAACACAATCAAGCTGATCAGCGCCAGCATGCTTAAGCCTGCTAGCAATGGTCCATCCATCTGCAATGCAGACAGCAGGCGCGCAGTCCAGCTCAATGTGCGTTGTGTGCGGCTGCTATCGAGTTCCATTACTCCACCACCACATTAGTTGCAGGCTTGACAGGGATGCCGGTACGTTTAGCTTCCTGCGCAGCAAGCTGTTCTGGTGTCAGCAACATCAAATCAAAAATGCGACGTGCGATAGGTGCAGCAGCGGTACCACCATGTCCGCCATTCTCGACCACAACCCCGACTGCAACGCGTGGATTTTCAGCAGGCGCGAATGCAATAAACAATGCATTGTCACGCAAGCGTTCTGCCAACTGTGCTGCGTTATATTTTTCACCCACTGCGAGTCCATGCACCTGCGCGGTCCCAGTCTTCGCTGCGACAGCATAAGGCGCGCCATTGAAAGCCACTGCAGCGGTGCCACCCGTCTTGACGACTTCTTCCATGCCTTGAATCACTGCATCCCAGCTACTGGGATCACGTACTTTCACAGGCTCTAGTGGAATGGGTGACACTTCTTTCACTTCACCCGTGATGGTGTTGCGTACAGCGTGAATCAATCGCGGTTGATAGCCCTGACCGCGTTTGCTCAGCGTTGCGACTGCATGAGCAAGTTGCAGCGGCGTCACCGTGAGATAGCCCTGACCAATCCCCACGCTGATGGTGTCGCCGGCATACCATTGTTGTGCTTCCTTGCGTTTAAAGTATTCACGCTTCCATGCAGTCGAGGGCAGTGTCGCTGACAGTTCGCCATCAATATCGATACCCGTCAACTGACCAAAGCCAAACTCACTCAGATAGTCATGAATACGATCTACACCCAGCTGGTTTGCAAGACTGTAAAAGTAAACGTCGCATGACACTTTAATGGCGGTCACCATGCTGACTGATCCATGGACATGCAGATCGGTCCATGGACGCGATACACCGGGCAGGCGAAAGTAACCGGGGCAATATTCCGCAGTGGTGGGTGTGACGATGTTGTAGTACAAGCCCGCCATCGCCATAAACGGTTTAATGGTCGAGCCTGACGGATACACACCACGCATCACGCGATCATACATGGGCTTGTCAGGGTCATTGACCAGTTCACG
>DATAHE010000086.1:0-3736 GCA_036263355.1 Steroidobacteraceae bacterium
ACTGTTCCGTCGCGGTTATCACAGCTACTTGCTTGATGGTGACAATGTCCGTCATGGCCTTAATCGCGATTTAGGATTCTCGGATTCGCAGCGTGTCGAAAATATTCGTCGCATTGGCGAAGTCACGCGCCTGTTCGTTGATGCAGGTCTATTGGTGTTGACTGCTTTCATCTCGCCATTCCGCAGTGATCGCAAGTTGGTGCGCGAGCTGGTCGAACCTGGTGAGTTCATTGAAATCTACGTCAGCACACCGCTGGAAGTTTGCGAAAGCCGCGATCCAAAAGGTTTGTATACGCGTGCCCGTCAGGGTCAGATTCCTAACTTCACTGGAATTAATTCACCTTACGAACCACCCGAATCAGCTGAAATCGTGCTCGACACTTCAAAGATGCATATTGATGACTGTGTCGCCAAGATCATCGAGCACCTGGAAGCCACGGGTCGGTTGAAGCTTTAAGTTCTGTTGCTTAGCTCGCTCCGTGGGCATACATGGTGCGAGCGCAACGGATTGGCGGTCGCTTGACCTGAGTCACAAGTACGGTGAAATCAGCACAATATTGACAAAAGACCCCTCCACAATCTCTCGCTGCTATGCAATATTCCGGTTTCTATTTGTGTGCGAGAGCTGTTCAGTTCAACTTCTAATGCGAAAGGATTGAAAGAGTCTGATCGCACCACGTTATCGATGGCGGCTGACATAGTGTCGGTACGCGGAGATCAAAGGTTATCATGCTTATTCCAGTTGTATTGTCTGGCGGATCGGGAACACGTCTGTGGCCATTATCGCGTGAGCTTTATCCCAAGCAATTGTTGCCGCTTGTTGGGCAGGGCACGATGTTGCAGGAAACTCTGTCACGTCTTGACGGTGTGGAAAACGTTTCTACGCCAATCGTTGTTTGCAATGAACAACACCGCTTTTTAGTTGCTGAGCAACTGCGTCAGATCAAGGTTAACTCGCGCGCAATTGTGCTGGAGCCAATAGGTCGTAATACCGCACCGGCAGTGGCCATCGCTGCACTGAGTGCGTTAGCAACCACTGGTGCTAATGAAGACCCTGTGTTGCTGGTGTTACCAGCCGACCATGTCATCCTGAATTTAAAAGCATTTCAGAACGCGGTACAGACTGGCTTGAAAGCCGCTCAAGCAGGCAAGCTGGTAACCTTCGGTATTGTTCCTGATAAGCCGGAAACGGGCTATGGCTATATCAAGCGCGGTGACGGCAAGGGACCTGAATATCCTGTGGCGCAGTTTGTTGAAAAACCGAATGCCGCCAAAGCAGCTGAATATATTGCAACTGGTCAATACTACTGGAACAGCGGTATGTTCATGTTCCGTGCTCGCACACTGCAAGATGAGTTGCGCGCGTATGCGCCAGATATTCTCGATGCCTGCATCAAGGCGTTTACACAAGCCAAGCATGATCTCGATTTCACTCGCCTTTCAGCAGAAGAATTTGCAGCATGTCCCAGCAACTCCATTGACTACGCTGTAATGGAGAAAACAAAGCATGCAGTGGTGGTGCCGCTGGATGCAGGCTGGAACGATGTGGGTTCATGGTCTGCATTGCATGAAGCGATTCCAGGCGACATCAACAAAAATGTTTGTATTGGTGACGTGATCGTCGATGATTCACATGGCAATTACATCCATTCCACAAGTCGATTGATCGCAACCGTGGGTTTGAATGACCATGTTGTTGTTGAAACCAAGGATGCAGTGCTGGTTGCACGCAAGGATAGAGTTCAGGATGTGAAGAACATCGTGAATGCGCTTAAGAAGCAGGGACGTGATGAAACGTTGATGCATCGTGAAGTGTTCCGTCCCTGGGGAAGTTATGACCGCATCGATTCGGGTGAACGCTTTCAGGTCAAGCGCTTGTCAGTGAACCCGGGGCAGTCGATGTCATTGCAGATGCATCATCATCGTGCTGAACACTGGGTGGTTGTTTCAGGTACAGCGCGCATTACCTGCGATGGCAAAACATTCCTGCTCGAAGAGAATCAATCCACTTATATTCCTGTAGGTGCGAAGCATCGCATCGAAAATCCCGGCAAGATTCCATTGCACATTATTGAAGTGCAATCGGGTTCCTACCTGGGTGAAGATGATATCGTCCGTTTTGAAGATGTGTACGGGCGTGATGGAGAGAAGCCTGGGAAGGTTTAATGATAGTTCGTCGCAACTAGAAGATTGTGATGAGTTCAATTTACTGATGTGTTATTCCCGCGCAGGCGGGAATCCAGTAACAAACGCTTTCGTGTTTTAAGACGTCGATCAAAAGATATTATTTCACTAGATTTCCGCTTTCGCGGGAATGACTTTGTGCAAATTGTCACTCATCTGCGCTTAAACGATCGCTCAGGCCGGTTACAACTTGCCACCAAACTTATACGTCATCTGCAAGTAGTAGCTTCTGCCTTCTGAATCAAACCACGAGATATCGTAGTAGGGATAAGAAGTGTAGGTTTCATCTTTCGGCGGCATCTTGTTGAGCAAGTTGTGGACCGCCAGCGATACGCGTGCGTGATCACTGAGTTTCCATTGCATTGAACCGTTGAACAGATAAGTTGCGGGAATAAAATCCACTTCGTCGTAGTTGGGTAGACGGTCCAGTCTTCTTGCATGAATGGTCGCAATCCATTTGACCGTCTCCAACCCGATGCTGGCACTCGCCTTGCTCCGCGGTATATCGTAGCCACTGTCGGGTTTAAATTCGTCCACTTCCGGATCGCCCGGGTACTGTTTCAATTTGTGAGTGAAAACTCTGGTGTAGCCCGCATCGAGATGGATATCGCCGATGGGTGTTGGAATAGTTGAACGAAGGTTCAGATCAATACCGGCGGTATGCTCCTCGGAAACGTTAATAGGATTAATACTGACGCCATTGGCAATTCCGCCAAGTTCAGCAACCGGAAAGTTATCTGGATAGCGTGACACACGTGCTAACGCATCGATACAGGTGGGGGAGTTGACGTCCACCGAAGAGCCAGCGGTGGTTTGACCGATTCTGCAATCCGCTTCAGTTCGCAACAATCTGTCGATATCCATGTCGTTGATCTCATTGTTGAGATCGATCTTGAAGTAGTCGATGGAGGCAAAGAAGTTATGCGAAGGCTGCCATACAACGCCATAGTTGAATGACTGTGAGGTTTCGCTCTTTAATGTTCGATTGCCAGTGTGCGATTCAACCAAACCAACATCAGAAAAAGTACAATCGCTGAAATTCGCATCGGGTTCTTGCACGCGGCATTGATAATAGTCCGTACCAGATGGATGGGTATTGCCCGGACCCGCGAAGACATAGCTTAAGTCTGGTGCACGAAAGCCAGTGCCATAGGCGCCACGTATTAGTAGTTCATCAAGCGGACGCCACTCGAGTCCGAAGTTATACGTGCCCCGGCTGGTGCCATTGCTTGCGAAGTGGTACGTGTCGTAACGCGCTGCCATATCGGCCGTTAATGATTTTAATAGTGGCGCACGTAACTCCGCACCTATGCCGCCATGATCGCGAGAGCCACGACCATCGGCATCTCGCCACGCATAGTAGTAATAACCCAAGACATTTGGATCAACATTCAATCGATAGTCCTGTCTGCCTGCTTCCGCCACAGCTGCAAAGCCAACGTCACCCGCTGGAAGGCTGAATAACGCTGGTGTACGCAGTACCAATGAAATCGAATCGTTACTCGTGGCGGGATGATAGGTGGTGCGAGTCGTGATCGAATCATATTCACTG
>DATAHE010000087.1:0-1561 GCA_036263355.1 Steroidobacteraceae bacterium
ATGACGATCTTTGAGACCCGCAAAGCCCACATCGCGTGAATCACAGTTGGCAAATCTTGCCAATTGTTTTGCCACCCACATTGTATTGGCGCCGCGCTTACGCACGATGACCAGCATGTGATCGCCTTCGTTATCCGGTGCAAATCCCAGCCATTCACGAACAATGAAGTGCTCAGGCTGTGATTTGATTTGTGCGCTGATCACCGCAGAGCCATGCGCTGGCTCAAAAGTAAACTGTTCGCTCATCATCAAACCCGTTCGATCAACACCACAGCATGACAGGCAAGTCCTTCGCGCTTGCCGATGAATCCCATTCCTTCACTGGTGGTAGCTTTCACGTTGATTTGTGATACATCGATGTTCATGTCCGATGCCATGTTCGCTTTCATCTCATCACGATACTTACCTATACGTGGAACTTCTGCGAGCAAGGTGATATCGGCATTGACTACTTCATATGACTGGGCCTTCAACAGGCTGACGACGTGGCGGAGCAAGTCACGACTATTCGCGCCCTTCCATTTAGCGTCAGTGTCAGGAAAGTGCATGCCGATATCACCCAATGCAGCCGCACCCAGTAAGGCATCGCAGAGTGCATGCAATATCACATCGCCGTCCGAATGAGCTTTGATGCCATATTCGTGTGGAATCTTTACACCGCCCAGAGTGACGTGATCGCCTTCACCAAAGGCATGTACGTCGTAACCTTGTCCGACTCGAAGCGATGTTCTCATGATGCTCTCGCTTTCAGAATGTGTTCGGCGAGTAACAAGTCTTCGGCAACAGTAACTTTGATGTTATCCGCTCTGCCCTGCACGATGCGGGGTTGATAACCCAGCAATTCAACGGCCGAAGATTCATCTGTCGCCTTCGAAGCCTGCGCACCATGTAACGCGCGATGCAATACATCAAAGCGGAACATCTGCGGCGTTTGCGCACGCCACAAATTATTTCTGGGCACGGAATTGATCGCTCTATTCTTTTCCACTTGCTTTAAGGTATCGGCAACCGGTATCGCCAGCAATCCACCGGCCAGTCCTTGATCTGCACTCACCGCTTCAAGCAAGGCATCAATATCAGATCGTTGCAGGCATGGTCGCGCCGCATCATGTACCAGTATCCATTCACTGGCCCATTCACGTACATTGGCATCACCTTGCAGAGCGACCAGTCCATTGCGAACAGAATCCACGCGCTCCGCGCCGCCTTGCGCCGTATGAATTTTCGGATGCTGTGAAATGGTTAGTGATGACCAATACGCATCGTCCTTCGACAAAGCTACTACGATGGAAACGCAGCGATCATCCGCAAGAAAGGCAGCGAGCGACCACTCAATCACCGTCTTGTTGAGAAGCGATAGATACTGCTTGGGCTTCTCGGACGAAGCCATCCGGCGGCCAGCACCGGCCGCTGGCATTACCACACAATAACGCAGTGACTGGGTCATTACGTCGTTATGGCTGCGCAGTCATCGGCACAGGTGCACGTCGCGAAGGAGATGGCACGGCAGTCGTCGCAGAGGAAATACTTGATGAATCAGTTGAAGGTTGCGCACTGTGAC
>DATAHE010000088.1:0-2016 GCA_036263355.1 Steroidobacteraceae bacterium
AGTCATGCTTGAAGATATCAAGAAAGACGCTGCCGAACGCATGCAAAAATGTGTGCTGGCGCTGAAGAATGAACTGAAAAAAATGCGCACGGGTCGTGCCCATCCTGCATTGGTGGAACATCTGAAAGTGGATTACTACGGCAGTGATTCACCCTTAAGTCAGGTTGCACGTATCACCGTGGAAGATGCGCGTACTTTGGTAATCACACCTTTCGATAAAAGCATGGTGCAGCCGATTGAAAAGAGCATCATGAAGTCAGACTTGGGTTTGATGCCCAACACCGCAGGCACGGTGATTCGCGTGCCCATGCCTGCATTGACCGAAGAACGTCGTCGCGACATGACCAAGGTCGTGCGCCATGAAGCAGAGAATGGTCGCGTGGCGGTGCGCAATGTACGTCGTGATGTGATGAATGAGCTGAAAGAAATGCTCAAGGAAAAGATGATTTCACAAGACGAAGATCGTCGTGCGCAGGATGACATACAGAAGCTCACCGACAAGTACATCGCCGAGATCGAACAGGCGACGGCAGAAAAAGAAAAAGAAGTAATGCAGATCTGAGCTGTGGGATGAATGATTTCAACTGAAGAAATCATTCTCTTGTCGTGTTTATCACCAAACGCCAAACTCCGAAATTCACTACGCTGCCCCGGCACATTGCCATCATTATGGATGGCAATGGTCGATGGGCGCGAAAGCGCGGCTTGCCGCGGCCCGCTGGCCATCATGCGGGGGTCAAGTCAGTTCGCACTGCCGTTGAAGTTTGCGCCAAGCATGGTGTACAGGTACTGACATTGTTTGCCTTCTCCAGCGAGAATTGGCAACGACCCGTTACTGAAGTTTCGGCATTGATGAATTTATTCGTGCAGGCTCTCGACGATGAAATAGAGAGCATGCATCGCAATGGCATTCGCGTTCGTTTTATTGGTGATCGCAGCTCACTGCATCTGGAGTTGCAGCAGCGCATGCGACTATCGGAAGAGCGTACTGCCAACAATCCCGGGCTTATACTGGTGATTGCAATGGCATATGGCGGACGATGGGATATTACTCAGGCAACCAGAAAACTTGCACAACGTTGCGTTGCTGGTGAATTGGCTCCAGGTGATATCGACGAAGCGCGCATTGGTGAACACGTTGAACTTGCGGGCCTGCCCGAGCCCGATCTGTTTATCCGCACCGGCGGTGAGCAACGCATCAGTAATTTTTTGTTGTGGAGTCTGGCGTATACCGAGCTGTATTTCTGTGATGCGCTGTGGCCGCAGTTTGATGAGAAGCAATTGAATTTGGCGTTGCAGTTTTTCAGCGAACGTCAACGTCGCTTCGGTTTGACCGGAGAGCAAGCTGTCGCGCGCAATGCCACCGATGGCGAGGCAGACTAATGTTGCGCCAGCGGGTGATCACTGCATTGCTGATGGGGCTGCCGATTCTCGGCATCCTGTTATTTGCTCCTCCGGTTGCAACCATAGTGGTGCTAGCTATTGTCATGCTGATCGGTGCGTGGGAGTGGGGTGGTTTTCTGCGCGGCGCACTGCTGGGTATGCGCATTACCTATGTTGTGTTGATTGGTTTATTGATGGCCTTTGCGCTCTTCAGTCAACAAGCGTTCGATACCAGAATGCTGCTATTCCTTGCGGTGATCTGGTGGGTGATTGCCGCAGTTCGAATTGTCGTTTTGCCAGAAACTGAGTTGCGCGCTTTTGTGTATGCAGGTGGAGTGCTGGTATTGCTGCCAATGTGGGCCGCGTTGATCACGCTGACGTTGCATCACCCTCAGGGTGGTCAGTTGATTCTGTGTCTGTTGTTGCTGGTCGCCAGCACTGATATCGGCGCGTACTTTGTTGGGCGCGCCTTCGGTCGTCACAAGCTGGCGCCACGTGTCAGTCCGGGTAAAACCTGGGAAGGCGTAGCAGGCGGATTGTTGTCGTCGATTGTTATTGCAGTGCTTGCCGCATACTGGTTTGATTTTCCTTTGGTGGCATTCATTGCGTTATCGCTCATCACCGCCATGTTTT
>DATAHE010000089.1:0-2284 GCA_036263355.1 Steroidobacteraceae bacterium
TCTCGGGTGTTCTGTGCAACTGATATCTAGTTGGGTTGAGGCGCAAAAGGTGGGGTGGCCGTGAGACGCCACGTCCTGCCTAGAGCCATCACAGATTTCAGGCGGGCCAGTCATGCACCAAACAAGCGCTAGTCGATTCAACGTCAAACTGCGATCATTGATGTTCGCAGCTTTCGTTGCCACATCATCTATCACTGGTATTGCTTCGGCTGGCTCGTTTCATCTCGAAGAAGCAACGATTGATGACATACAAGCTGCGATTAAAAGTGGTGAAATGACATGTAAGAGCATTGTTCAGGCTTACATGGCCAGAGTAAAAGCTTATAACGGTTCATGTACACAGCTGGTCACTGCGGATGGTAAATCGATTCCTCAAGCATTGGGTGCAGTGCGCACTGGTTCGCCAGTCAAGTTTCCAACCAAGACTGTTGCCGCTTCAGCGATTATTCCTGACCTTAACCAGTTTGTCGGTCCACCACTTGAATACGGGAAGATGGAGCCGACCATTTCCGATCCGACGGTGAAACAACAATTTGGCATGGTGGCGGGTATTCCCAATGTTGGCCAATTGAATGCGTTTGAAACATTGAATATCCGTGGTGAGCGTTCAGTCACTTGTAAAGGCAAGTTTGATGCGCCACCGGGAACACCATTGCCTGCAGGCGCACCGGCGGAGTGCGAAAAGTTTCGACAGCAACCCGATGCGTTGGAGCGCGCTGCACAGCTGGACGCACAGTATGGCAAGAATCCCGATCTCGCGAAGATGCCCATGTACTGCGCAGTGATCACAGTAAAAAACTGGTACGACGCCACCGACATGCGTTCGACCAGCGGTAACGATGTTGCCTATGCGATGGATGCTGCCCCGCGCGACATGACGATGGTTAAACAACTTCGCGACAAGGGCGCAATTATTTCTGGCGTCACCATTGCTTCCGAAGCAACCTTCAATCAGCCCGATTCACCCAACAAACCTAAGAACACTTATGTTGGTGGTAATACCGTACGTGCAAGCTGGGGCGGTACATCTTGCAGTGCGTATGACACTGAACGTACGCCGGGCGGCAGCAGCGGTGGTGCTGGTGCTTCGGTCGCCGCAAATATGGCAACCTGTTCGATCTGCGAAACGACAGGTGGATCATGCCGCATTCCCGCTAACTCTAATTCTGTATCCAGCTTTGTGACGACGAAAGGTTTGACCTCTGAGTTTGGCAGTGTCACTGCGGATTTTATAAATCACCGCCCCGGAATCCTGTGTCGCAACCTTACCGACGCGGCACGAGTGATTGATTCGATGAAAGATCCCAAAGAAGGCTATTTCGATACCCGCGATTTCTTTACTTCACAACCCAGAGAGCTGTCCGCAAAAGAGCCGTACGAAAAAAGTATTGTTTCCGACAAGGCATTGGCGAGGAATGGCAAGCCTCTAAAAGGACTGCGCGTTGGTATCGTGCGTGAGTACATGGTGAAGCAGTCATCTAACGATGGTGCGGTGAGTGATCGTGTTGATCAGGAGTTCAAAAAAGTACTGCGCGATAAACTTGGCGCAGAGCTCGTTGAGTCTGTAGATCCACAATATCCGGACGACGCAGATGTGCCCAATATGAAGTACACGTTTGCGGATGCATTTGCAGAGATATTGCCAGTTAGTGCGCCGGAGTATTTCTTCCAGAAGACCGCTGATGGCGAACTGGAATTTGCTGTGCCGGGTTACGATGTCACTTCACGTGATTATCTGGTGAAGCTTTCGTTGCATCAGGCACCACTTTCTCCCAAGCTGAATCTTCGCCGCATCCTCAGCAGCATTGATGATGGAGGTCGCAATGCATTTATGGCAGCGCGGTATCTCGCGCTTCGGGGTGACTCGCGAATCACTGATATGAAGCAGTATGCGGCGAACTCAAAATGGCGTAGCGATGTGCAGGCAGTCGGTCTGCAGAATTTCGCTGCGGCCGATCAACAGGACACGCGTGCTACCAAGATTGATCGCGTCAAGATGCATACCTTGTTCCGCTACGCAGTATTAAAAGTGATGCGCGAAAATCATATCGATGTGTTTGTACATCCGAACATCACGATTCCACCTGGCAAGACAGGCTGGGCACAGGAACCGAATGCTAATGGTCGCGGCGCAAGTGGTTTCGCCATCACCGATCTGCTCGGCGTGCCCGAAGTGATTACACCGGCTGGCTTCAGCGATATTGAGTACGAGCCGAAGTTTGTGTTGAGCGATGATAAAAAGAGTTACAGCACCAAGGCGGGTAGTGCTGTGTCGAAGATGTCC
>DATAHE010000090.1:0-10894 GCA_036263355.1 Steroidobacteraceae bacterium
GCAGCACTAAGAGAACGTGAAATGACCAAGCGTTATCTTGCTTTGGTCTGTGGTCGTTGGACCCTTGGTAAGAAGACCCTGGATTTGCCGCTGCTAACCAATCAGAAGCAGGGCGGCGAACGCATGGTGCGAGTCCATCCCGAGGGGCAATCTGCGCACAGTGTATTTATGCCAAAGGAACACTATGGTCGTCTTGCCACCTTGATGGATATTGAAATCGGAACAGGCCGTACGCATCAAATACGCGTGCATGCTGCTTATGCCGGTCATCCTGTTGCGGGTGATGAAAAATACGGTGACAAGCCATGCAATGATTCATTGCGCCCGTTTGGTTTGAGGCGCATGTTCCTGCATGCGCAAAGCTTGCAGTTCATCAAGCCCGGTACTACCGAGCAGTTCACTATCTCCGCGCCCTTGAGTGATGAACTGCAAGCTGTATTGAAGCAACTTGGTGATGCTACCAAAAAGAAATCCGGACAAGGAAATTCAAACTGAGTCATTGTTCGTTTTGCACTTACTTGAGCGGCAAAAATATATCAACGATGGCTTCGTGCTCCGCGACATCAGGAAAAAATTTTACACGCTGCACATACAATGGAAAATCGCGCAGCTCTTCGCCGCTGGCTGGAAGCCAGGTTGAGTACAAATACGAAATACTGGTGCGTAACAGATCGTCCGATCCGGTGTGACGCATCACGGCACAACGTCCACCGGGAATAATTCTGTTGATAACGCCGACAGCATCCTTACTACCTGCTGTTTCGGTCGCGACGCACAAATCCAGTCGATATTGATGCGGCTCAACCGCGTCTGGGTCGTCGTAAAAGATATTGAATGTGGCGTGTTTTGAAGGATGCAATCGATGCTGTTTGCGCCACTCGATAAACTTTCGAATCGATTCTCCAAGCGTGGCCGGATCACCGCGATGTTCCAGTGCTGCAACGTTTATGTCTTTAGTTGTTACGATATTTACGTGCCTTTGATCGTCTGTAACCATGTGATTCACCCTCAATTCACGAGCAGGTTGATAAGCGCTGAACCACGTTGACCAGTCGGGTTGTTTGCGGAAATCACTTGGCGTTTGTCCTGTCAGCTTTTTGAATGCACGCGAAAATGCTTCCACGCTTTCGTAGCCACTGCCCAATGCAATGTCAGTGATTGGGTCCGTGCGAAAAGCGAGTTGCTGGGTAGCGCGATTGATGCGTAACAACTGGATGAACTTACTGACGTTGATGCCAAAGAAGTCAGAAAACTGCCGATGGAAGTGAAACTTCGAGAAGGCGGCGATGCTGCTTAGCTCATCGACACTCAGAGCGTCATTAAGGTGTGCATCGATATGGTCAATGACACTACGTAAACGGTGTTGGTATTGAAGCGCAGCATCAGCATTCACGAGGTTTCTCCAGGTTCAGGAGAAGTTTATGAGTCGTGAATGAAAATCGCCTGATCGCGATTGCGGAGTTGAGTCCCGAATAGGTTGAGCTATCAACTCTAAGTTGATTTAGCGACCGCGATAAACGATACGACCCTTGGTCAAATCATAGGGCGTTAGTTCTACAGTCACTTGATCGCCGGTCAGGATACGAATGTAGTTTTTGCGCATCTTGCCAGAGATGTGCGCGATCACGGTGTGCCCATTATTGAGCTCCACACGGAATGTGGTGTTGGGCAGCGTGTCTACTACGCGACCTTCCATTTGTATGGCATCTTCCTTCGACATGTATCTCGCTTATGGTGGTTGAGGGGAAAAAGGCGCGCGAATTGTGCATAAGTGCGGGCCGTATTGCAATTGAAGTCGTCCTGACAGTGCTGTTCCACCTACGATTCGGTATGTTTTTCCAATAATGCGGCGAATTCGGATCGTGGCATCAGTTGTGCGCCAAGGCTGAGCAGGTGTGAAGTGGCCATTTGGCAGTCGATCATGACCACGCCATCGGCAATCAGATGCTCGCATAGGCACTTGAGTGCAAATTTGGAAGAATCGGTTACGCGGCTGAACATGGATTCACCGAAAAATACCTTTCCGAGGTGGATGCCATACAAGCCGCCGATGAGGGTGCCGTTCTGCCAGGTCTCAAACGAATGCGCATGGCCGAGCTGATGTAATCGAAAATATGCCTGCCGCATTTCATCGGTAATCCAGGTGCCGTCACGTCGATAAAGCGGATCGCCACAGGCCGCCATCACTGCAGCAAAATCAGTGTTCATACGCGATTCGAAACCGTGCTTACGAATGCTTTGACGCAGGCTGCGGGTCACTTTCATGTTCTGGGGAAATAGTACTGCGCGCGGATCGGGCGACCACCACAGAATGGGTTGACCTTTGGAATACCAGGGAAAAATCCCGTGTCGATAGGCCGCCAGCAGCCGTTCTGGTTGCAGGTCGCCGCCTGCAGCAAGAAGTCCATCTGGATCACTCAGGGCGGTTTCCACCGGAGGGAATGAATCCGGCGGATCTTCTGGGCTAATCCATTTAATGTCTGGTCGTTTGCGCGACATGCGTAACAGAATAGCCAAGGTTTATTATTTTGTCGTTCATCTCTTCTCAAAGATGTTGAATCTGTCCAAGCGGGAGGTGGCAGTATCACGTTTCATCTGGTGTGCTCACGTTGGCGTCGATGTGTTGTCGATGAAACGGTACATGTTCTTTCATCTCTGCCGCGTATCGACCCACTGCATCGCGTTCGCGTTGTAAGTATTGCCGTAGCGCCGAACGAAAACGCTGATCACGGATGAAGTGATACGAGTGTGTGAGTGCGGGTTCAAAGCCACGTGGCACTTTGTGTTCACCCTGCGTACCGGGCTCAAATTTCTTAAGTCCGTGTTCAATACAATATTCAATGCCCTGGTAGTAACACGTTTCAAAATGAAGGCTATGAAAATTGGCAGCACTTCCCCAGTAGCGCCCAAATAAGGTGTCATCGCTGCGGAAGAACACGGCAGCGGCGACGGCCTCGCCTTGAAACTCCGCCAGTTTCACCATCATGCTTTTCGACAGTGATTGGGCGATGCGATAGAAAAAATCAGCATTCAGGTAATGCTCATGTCCATGTTCATTGAAGGTGTGTTCAGAAAAACTGAATACGACATTGCATAGTTCACGTGTCATTTCATTGCCGCGCAAAGTACGGAATGAAATTCCCTGTTCTTCGACGCGACGTCGCTCGCGTCTGGCTTTCTTGCGTTTATCAGCCCGAAAGTGTTCAAAGAAATGATCCATGCTCTGATAGTCGCGATTAAACCAGTGAAAGTCGCAGCTGGTGCGCGGCAGCCAGTTTGCATCTTCGTTCAACGACTGCTGTGTGGTTTCGTCTGCATACAATACGTGAGCACTGGATAAGTCATTGTTGCTCGTCAATTCGGTGAGGGCAGTGAGCAACTGTTTATCACTACCATTGTCCGCTGAGTTGGCTCTGATGATTCGCGGACCGTTCGCCGGTGTAAACGGAATGGCGCTAACTAACTTTGGGTAATAGTTCAATCCAGCCTGTGCGTAAGCTTCGGCCCAGCTGAAATCAAATACGAATTCACCGAAAGAATGTGATTTCAAATACAGCGGCATAGCCGCAGATAAAGTTTGCGCATCGTCAACGACAACGAGATGATGGGGCGACCATCCTGTGTTCTGGCACGCGCAGCCTGAGTCTTCCAGCGCGGCTAGAAACTCGTGATGCAGAAAGGGTTGTCCGCATAAATCGAGCGCATTCCATTCGCCTGCCGAGATGTCGTGAATGGAATGCAGTACGCGGACTGTCATCTCAAGCGCTGATCAAGTGTGCTCAGCGTCGACTTGATCAAGATACTTGTCTGCATCCAGTGCCGCCATGCAACCAGTGCCGGCCGAGGTAATGGCCTGACGATAGACATGATCAGCTACATCGCCAGCTGCAAACACACCGGGAACGCTGGTCGCCGTAGCATTACCACTGCTACCGGATTTCACGACGATGTAACCATTGTTCAATTCCAGCTGGCCATCGAACAGCTGCGTGTTGGGCGCATGCCCAACTGCAATGAACACGCCGGTTAGGTCCAAATCGCGTTTGGCATTGTCCGCCGTTGCAGCAACACGCAAACCGGTGACACCAGAGGAATCGCCAAGCACTTCATCTACAGCGTGATTCCATAGAATGCTGACCTTGCCTTCCTTCTCGCGTGCGAAAAGGTGATCTTGCAGAATCTTTTCAGAACGTAATTTATCGCGACGATGCACCAGCGTAACATGCGAGGCGATGTTGGAAAGATACAGCGCTTCTTCCACAGCAGTATTGCCGCCACCGATGACCGCGACTTTCTGGTTGCGGAAAAAGAAACCGTCGCACGTGGCGCATGCTGAAACGCCGCGACCACGATATTCCTGTTCGGAAGGCAGTCCGAGGTATTTTGCGGTCGCGCCTGTAGCAACAATCAACGCATCGCAAGTATACGTTCCGCTGTCGCCTTCAAGCACGAAGGGCCGTTTCGAGAGATCGACCTTGTTAATGTGATCATTGACGATCTGCGTATTGAAGCGTTCAGCATGCGCGCGCATGCGTTCCATCAAGCCTGGGCCCGTCAATCCATGTGGATCGCCTGGCCAGTTGTCCACTTCGGTGGTGGTCATCAACTGGCCACCCGCTTCGAGTCCGGTAATCAGCAATGGTTTGCGGTTGGCGCGTGCTGCGTACACTGCGGCCGCATAGCCTGCGGGGCCAGAGCCGAGGATGATCAGCCGGGAGTGCAAAGGAGCAGTCATGTATACTCTCTTAAATGACTTGGACGATGTACCAAAGGTGACTGAATGGTATGTCAGCAGGCGCTCGCCGCATAGCAGTGACGGTGAATTACATCAGGTCGAAATGTTATTTATCAAGTCAAAACGCCAACTGAACCGTAATTGAGTAAAACAGTTTGAGTAAAGCAGCGACAACGAAAGAACCGGAAGTGAGCAAAGGCCTTAGTGGTCTGGTCGCGCGTGCGTTACGTGAAAGTGCGCTATTCATTTTAGGCGCGCTTGGTTTGATAGTGCTGGTTGCGTTGGTCAGCTTTGATCCTGCTGATCCGTCTTTTTCCACTACGGGAGAGCCTGGGCCGGTCTCTAACTGGATTGGTCCTTTGGGTGCCAATCTTTCCGGGCTGTTGGTGATGTTGTTCGGGCGTCCTGCGTACTTGTTTCCGGTGATGATTGTATTGTCAGGCTGGATGATTTATCGACCCAGCTCGGATGAAGCCGCACAAAGTCGCGCCTCGTTGTCATTTCGTATCGCCGGGTTTCTACTGACACTAATTACCAGCTGCGGTTTAGCGACTCTGCATTTTAAAGCACATCTTTATCCTAGCAGCGCAGGTGGTGTTCTCGGCGACATCGTTGGCCGTGGTTTGTTGGCCGGATTGAATATTCTCGGTGCGACTTTGTTGCTGCTGGCATTGTGGCTGGCAGGTGTGGCGTTGTTTTCCGGCCTGTCGTGGATTGAAGTGATGGATCGCACCGGGCAGTTTGTACTGCGCCAGATTGACAAGTCTCGCGAGCGGCAGCAACAGGCCGAAGACATCAAGGTGGGACGCGAAGTCAAAGAAGCACGTATGGAAGTGGTACGCGAAGAACAGAAGCGTGTTGCCAAACGTCCGCCTCCAAAGATTGAAGTGACGCCACCGAAGGTTGAGAAGAGCGACCGCGTAGAAAAAGAAAAACAGGTGTCCATGTTCGAGACACCCGCAGGCACAGATCTGCCTCCGCTGTCACTGCTAGATGATGCGCCACCGGCTACCACGCATTACTCCGAAGAAGCACTGGAGGCGATGTCACGTCTGGTGGAACTCAAGCTGCGCGACTTTGGTATTGAAGTAGAGGTGGTGGCGGTTCATCCGGGTCCTGTCATTACTCGTTTTGAACTGAAGTTGGCAGCTGGTGTTAAAGTCGCACAGATCAGTTCGCTCGCCAAGGATCTGGCGCGTGCGTTATCTGCAATCAGTGTTCGCATTGTCGAAGTGATTCCCGGCAAGCCCACTGTGGGTCTGGAAATACCGAATGAAAAACGCGAGCTGGTAACGCTGGGTGAGATCATCAAGTCCAGAGCCTATGACGAGATGGCGTCGCCACTGGCGTTGGTGTTGGGCAAGGACATCAGTGGTTCACCTATTGTTGCCGATCTGGCTCGCATGCCGCACTTGCTGGTGGGCGGAACAACAGGTTCGGGCAAATCCACTGCGGTGAATGCAATGGTCTTGTCGTTGCTGTACAAGGCGACACCACAGAATGTTCGTATGATCATGATTGATCCCAAGATGCTGGAATTGTCGGTGTACGAAGGTATTCCGCATCTGCTCGCGCCAGTGGTAACGGACATGAAGCAAGCCGCCAACGCATTGCGATGGTGTGTGGCTGAGATGGAACGACGCTATCAACTGATGGCGGCGCTGGGTGTGCGTAATCTGGCGGGCTTTAATCGCAAAGTGAAAGATGCGCAGGATGCCAAGCAGCCCATTCGCGACCCGTTGTTGATGAAACGACTGTCGCCTGAAGATAAACCAGAAAGTGTTCCATTCCTGGAGCAGATGCCATGCATCGTCGTTATTGTCGATGAGCTTGCCGACATGATGATGATTGTCGGCAAGAAAGTGGAACAGCTGATTGCACGTCTGGCGCAAAAAGCGCGTGCATCCGGTGTTCATCTTATCCTTGCAACACAGCGTCCTTCTGTCGATGTGATTACTGGTTTGATCAAGGCCAACATTCCGACGCGCATTGCTTTCCAGGTTTCTGCAAAAGTCGATTCGCGGACCATTCTTGATCAAATGGGCGCGGAACAATTGCTGGGTCATGGCGATATGTTGTTCCTGCAACCCGGCACGTCAGTTCCGGTTCGCGTGCATGGCGCATTCGTTTCCGATTCCGAAGTACATCGTGTGGTTGGCGCATTGAAAACTGGCAGCGGCCCCACCTATGTGGATGAAATTCTCGAAGGCCCCAGCACACCCATTCCTGGTATTCCGGGTGAGGATGATGAAGGCGAGGGCGACGTAGATGCCGAGAAGGACTCCTTATATGACGAAGCGGTCAAGATTGTGTTGGAAAGTCGCAAACCTTCCATCTCTTACGTGCAGCGTCGTCTGAAGATTGGTTACAACCGCGCGGCTCGCATGCTTGAAGCGATGGAAGCTGCCGGGCTGGTCAGTCAATTGCAGTCGAATGGATCGCGCGAAGTGCTTGTGCCGGGAAATGCAGAGAGTTGATTCTTACAGTTTCTTAAGTTCGTTAGTGGCCAAGGATGCAAATGTAGTGCTACGGCCAGTAACTAAAGAGCGATGCGTCATTTCCGCGAAGGCGGGAATCCAGTTCATAACGATCATGGTGAGCTTGTCGAACCATTCTTTACATTTAAATATCTAATGAATCCTTCGACAAGCTCAGGATGAATTCTTCTTACTGGATTCCCGCCTTCGCGGGAATGACGCCTCAAGTGGCAGGTGTGGTTTGGAGAGTTGGTACGACCAGCGAAGATCCACAAAGGTACCGAGATGTTCTATTCCATGCTGAAAAAAGTTTTGATATCGCAATTTCTGATCATGTTCGTTTGTGGTGTCACATACGCGCATACGCCCGTGAGCAACGACGAAGGTTACGCAGCGCTCGATAAATTTCTGAATGGCCTGCAATCGTTGCAATCGGAGTTTACGCAGACGGTGCAGGACGGCCGGGAACAGGTGGTTGAAAAGAGCAGTGGATCACTGGCGATCAAGCGCCCCGGGAAATTTCGTTGGGACTATGCCAAGCCGCATGAACAAACGATTGTTTGTGATGGTAAGAAAATATGGTTGTACGATCCTGAGCTTGAACAGGTGACTATCCGCAATGTTGATCAAACCATCAGTGGTACGCCTGCGATGTTGTTGTCGGGAGAAGGCGCCAACAATAATTTGAAATCCAGTTTCAATATCGAGAACGCGCAGCGTCACGAAGACATGCTGATCATCAACTTGAGTCCAAAGCGCGCGGACGCAGACTTCAAGTTGGTTCAGCTGGCACTGAGGAATACGGATCTGGTTGCCATGTCACTGACGGATAAGCTGGGTCAAACGACATTAGTGGAGTTCAAGCAATTCAAACGTAACGCTCCCATTGCGGATGTGCAATTCACATTCATTGCGCCGAAAGGTGCGGATGTGATCGACAGTACAAAGAAGACTAGTAAGTAGGTTTGGCATGTTGAGTGATTTACGATTTCCACGATTCTGGTTGATTGCCGGTTGGGTGGCAGTAATTGCAGCTCTGGCTGTCTGCCTAGCGCCTGCGAAGTATGTTGAAGTACCTAACTTGAATGACAAGGTTGAACATGCTGCGGGATTTTCTTTACTGGTGTTGTGGTTTGCTGGCATTTATCCACGCCCGCGTTATTGGCTGATCGCACTCGGCTTTCTGCTGTTCGGCATATTGATCGAGTTTCTTCAAGGCGACATGAATTGGGGTCGTCATGCTGATGTTCATGACGTCTACGCTGATTCTGCCGGTATTCTTGTTGGAGTGCTTATGGCTCTTACCCCACTTGGTCGCTGGCCTCGCTGGTTCGAAGCATTGATTCCCAAGCGATGACTTCTACTCTCGACACAAGACCACTTGCTGACCGTCTTCGTCCACAATCACTGGATGAAGTGGTGGGGCAAGAGCATTTGCTTGGTGCCGGTAAACCATTGCGACGCATGTTGGAAGGCCAGTCGCTGCATTCAATGATTTTGTGGGGGCCGCCAGGCACCGGCAAAACAACGTTGGCACGGTTAATAGCTAAGCAATGTGACGCGGAGTTCATCGCGCTGTCGGCGGTAATGGCAGGTGTAAAAGATATTCGCGCAGCAGCTGATCACGCACAGCAGGTGCGTCAACAATCGGGCAAACGGACCTTGTTGTTTCTCGATGAAGTACATCGCTTTAACAAAGCACAGCAGGATGCGTTCTTGCCCTGGGTTGAAGACGGCACCGTCGTATTCATTGGTGCGACAACAGAGAATCCCTCGTTTGAATTGAATAACGCATTGCTCTCACGTGCGCGTGTGTACGTGTTGCGGGCGTTGACGGAAGTGCAACTACTCGACCTGTTAAAGCGTGCTGCTGTGCATGAGCAAACTGGTGATGATCCCATTCAAGTCGATAACTCTGCGTTGCAGCTAATAGCCAAAGCCGCAGATGGTGATGGTCGTCGTGCGCTCAACATGCTGGAGCTGGCGCTAAGTCTTGCCCATGCGGAGTCTCCTGCCAGCTTGACTGTCGAGATTGCCACCGAAGTGGCGACAGGCACCTTGCGACGTTTCGATAACAAGGGCGATGCGTTCTATGATCAGATATCCGCTTTGCACAAATCAGTGCGTGGAAGCGATCCCGATGCAGCTCTGTACTGGCTATGCCGAATGCTCGATGGAGGTTGTGATCCACGTTACGTTGCACGTCGCGTGTTGCGTATGGCCAGTGAAGACATTGGCAATGCCGATCCGCGTGGCTTGACGATGGCGCTGGAAGCTTGCGAAGTGTATGAGCGACTGGGCTCACCAGAAGGCGAACTGGCTATCGCACAGGCCGTGGTGTTTCTCGCCTGCGCGGCGAAGAGTAATGCAGTCTACATGGCGTTCAACGAAGCGATGGAGGATGCAAAAACTCAAGGTTCAATGGATGTGCCCAAGCATTTGCGTAATGCGCCGACTCGCCTGATGAAGGACCTGGGTCATGGCAAGGGCTATCGGTACGCGCATGATGAGCCGGATGCCCATGCCAAAGGCGAGGTATATTTCCCCGATGGCATGACACCAAAGCAGTATTACCGACCGGTTTCTCGCGGACTGGAAATAAAAATTGCTGAAGCGCTGGCGAAATTGCGTCAAAATACGCGCTAACTCGATAGTTGCACTCACTACAAAACTCCGTTCATGGTGAGCTAGTCGAACCATTCCTTTTAGAATTCTTCGGCCAGCTCAGGATGAACGAGTCGGATCTTTGAAGTCTTAACGAGACATACCTCGTTCCACATTTGAAAAGTTGATCACCATGCTCGATTCCAAACTGCTTCGTACCGAACCTGAAAAAGTCGCTGCTAATTTAAAGCGTCGTGGCTTCGTACTTGACGTTACCAAACTGCAATCCTTTGAAGATCGTCGCAAGCAATGGCAAATCCGTGTTGATGAATTGCGTAACGAACGTAATACCAATGCGAAGTCTGTCGGCATGGCAAAAGCAAAAGGTCAGGACGTTGCGCCATTGTTGAAGCAGGTCGAAGATCTCGGCAAGCAACTTGCTGAAGCAGATGCGGAACTGAATAAAGTTCAGGCTGAACTAGAGCAGGTCATAATGCAGCTGCCGAACCTGCTTCAGGATTCCGTACCAGATGGCGCAGACGAAACTGCGAACAAAGAAGTACGTCGTTGGGGCGAACCTGTTCAGCTTCCTTACACGCCGCTGGATCATGTCGCATTGGGTGAAGGGTTGAAGCAACTGGATTTTGCCAATGCCAGCAAGATATCGGGTGCGCGCTTTGTTGTGTTGCACGGTGAGCTGGCTCGTCTGCAGCGCGCGTTGACGCAGTTCATGCTTGACTTGCACACACGCGAACATGGTTATACAGAGCTATATGTTCCATTCATCGTGAATGCGGCGTCCCTAACCGGAACAGGCCAATTGCCTAAATTTGCCGAAGATTTGTTTGCGCTGAAAAAAAGCAGCCCGGACGATGAGCGCGATTTCTATCTGATACCGACTGCCGAAGTGCCTGTCACCAATATGGTTCGCGATGCAATCATCGAAGCGGATCAATTGCCACTGCGCTACGTTGCGCATACTCCTTGCTTTCGCGCTGAAGCGGGTGCTGCAGGCAGAGACACTCGCGGCATGATTCGTCAGCACCAGTTTGAAAAGGTGGAGATCGTTCAACTCGTT
>DATAHE010000091.1:0-2476 GCA_036263355.1 Steroidobacteraceae bacterium
ATCTGCACATCGTTAAGCCCGGCGGCAAAATGAACCAGCGCTATATTCATCCAGGTACCTTCGCGTGCAACACCGCCCTCTCCGCGCCATGTCAGAGCAGCGACAGCCATTCCGGTAGCTCTTAACTCCTGCGGCAACGCACGCAACGTGTTGCTCTGCCACGGCGCGAGCGAAGAAGGCAACTCGTCATCCTGAACTTGCACGTTGCCTGTGCCCAAACAATAGGACGTGGCTTCAGGCAGCTTTTGACCGATAGCATCAAGTGCACGAAGCGTCGGAGATAAGTTGATGGGAACCAGCTGGAGCTGTCGAATCTTGTTCATTGTGCAATGTGTAAATTGATACGCTATCGTAGCGACTTCAACGACCTGATGAAACGCCAACATGAAACTAACGCTTGAATCGCGCGGCAAACATCTGATTCGCGGTTATTCCGAGGGCGAAGTGCGCATAAATGACCGAACCATAAACCACAATTGTGTGATTTCCGAGAACCAGCTTGTAGAGTGGCAGGTGTCGCAGCAGTTCACCAACGAAGATATTGCGCCCATTCTGGCGCTGAACCCGGAACTGGTGATTCTGGGCTTGAAGGACGTGGAAAACCTTCCGCCCGCGTCAACCTACGCAGCTTTTCTTGAACGCGGCATTGGATTTGAAGTCATGGACATGGGTGCCGCATGTCGCACCTTCAACATTTTGATCAGCGAAGACCGGCGCGTGGTGGCGGCGCTGGTGCTGAAGTCATTGCAATAGGATGCTCGTCTTCAAAAGATTTCTCGCGCTGCTCGAAATGACAAAGGGCCGAGGGGCCTCGACTTAAATCAATTTGATTAAATTAATTAGAAAACTGTCAGTTCGACCACAGGGAGAAATCCATTCACGCCGAATGGCATGACGCAGATAGCCAAAGTTTCGGTACTCACACAAGTGATTAACTTTCGAAGCTTCAGATAAACCTTCAGACCATCCGACTACATTAGCGATGGATGATCATATAGCTTACTGACAAGTTGCGGAAACAATAACGCCGCGGAGGCGGCACATAAAAGAAAGGTAACCGAGAGAAGACGCGACAGACGAAGTTGTTCGATCAATCCGCCGCCACACGCAAATGCGGGGTCGCGGCAAGTCTTGTTGTTCTTTTTTTTATTGTTCTTCTTCGCACTGTGCCTCGAATCCCCCCTCATCCCTCGCGTCTTCTCTCCGTTACCTTTCAGTCACCTTCTACTTTGGTCGCCATTCATGGCGGCCTTGTTTAGGCAGTCGTCTTAGCGCGACATGGGGGCGAATACTGCATAAACATTTCGCAATGTGCAACGGTTTATACGCATATTTTCAAGGTCTTTTTGTTTTTTATCGCTGCTGCAGCAGCGATAGCGGTAAGAGCGGTGTTCCGTTGAAACGAATCTCGAAATAGAGCTGTGATTTGCCATCAGGACCTTGTCCCATCGTTGCAATTTTCTGGCCAGCGTTGACTGAATCACCTTCGCGTACAAACAAACTTTGCGTATGACCGTAAGCACTCAAAAACGCTTCATCGTGTTTAATAATGAGTAACTGACCATAACCCAATAGTCCTGTTCCTGCATACACCACTTTGCCTGATGCCGCGGCTCTAATGTCTTGACCAGCGATACCATTGATCACCAAACCCTTCCCGCCATTAGGTCGCGTTGTTGCTGCGTAACTATTCGTCGTGTTACTCGCGGCAACAGGCCATTGCCAACGAATACTGGATTGTATTTGCGGCGCAGGTTGCGCTGGTTTAAACGTAGTTACAGATGCTGGTTTTACTGCCTTCACTGGCTCCGCATCTCGCGGCAATATCAAGACCTGACCAATGCTGATGTGAAAGTCACGCCCGATGTGATTCAAGCGCGCAAGATCATGGTAATCAACGCCGTTGCGCCATGCGATGGAATAAACCGTATCACCAGCTTTAACGGTGTAGGTTGCCGCCTTGCGTACTGGTTGCGTTCCGCAGCCGCTCACCAATGCACACATAGCCAACAAGGCAATGAATATCAACGAACGCAGCGGTGCATGGATCATCAATTAACGGCCAACCATCAACGTAATCCCTGCACCAGAGGCACGAACGCCACCAGTCCCAGTTTTTCGCTGATGAACTCCTCGCCACGCGCATCCACTTTGCGAGTGATACGCATCAGATGTTGCCGTCCTTCCGGACCAATAGGAATGATCAGACGTCCATTCGGCCCCAACTGCTTAAGCAATGCGTCAGGCACATCGTTAGGCGCCGCTGCACACAAAATGGCATCGTAGGGCGCATGGCCTGCCCAACCTTTAAAGCCATCACCGTGGCGAAAATACGCATTACGTATCTGCAGCTGGGCAAGCGTCTGCTTGGCACGATCCTGCAGTTCCTTGATGCGCTCAACGCTGTAGAGAGATGACACCAACCCCGCAAGCACTGCCGTCTGATAACCACAACCCGTACCGATCTCCAGTACTT
>DATAHE010000092.1:0-6304 GCA_036263355.1 Steroidobacteraceae bacterium
GGCACTCAGTTCTCGAAGCGTTAATCGCTATTTCTCGCAACGCACTGAAACGTGCGTTGCGTTTGCAGTCCGGTCAACCTATTCAAAGCCTTTGTGTTGGGGGATCGTCTAGTGGTAGGACTGCGGATTCTGACTCCGCCAACCTAGGTTCGAATCCTAGTCCCCCAGCCAACTTATGAGCCCGCATCAAGCGGGCTTTTTGTTTTCTCAAATCGATTTGTTGCGCAGTGTACCTTTGGGCGATCTGAGAATTTTTCGGATCGCCGTAAATACATCCGTGTAGGCGGCGACAAAAAAATCCTGTTTTTGCGCGCCAGAAAAAGCCTCAGATAGCCCAAAGGTACAATCAGCCGTTCTTCTCAATGGCACTGGATTGCATCACTCTCACAAGCGACAATGCATTTCTCGTAACTTGCGATGTGAACATGCTCTACTCAGTGCTTCGTCCTTTTCTGTTTTCTCTCGAGCCCGAACGTGCACATGCGGTGACATTCTCATTGCTTCGTGCAGCTCATCGTACTGGGTTGCTCTCGTTGATCCGTACAGCGAACAGTGATGATCCAGTAACATTGATGGGACTCAAGTTCCGCAATCGTTTAGGTATTGCAGCAGGCTTGGACAAGAACGCCACTTGTGTCGATGCGCTCGGTGCATTGGGTGCGTCCTTTGTTGAAGTGGGCACCGTTACTCCCAATCCGCAATCTGGCAATCCTTCACCACGCATATTCAGAATTCCAGCAGCTACTGCATTGATCAACCGGATGGGATTTCCCAATGATGGTGTCGATGCGATGTGCGAGCGACTGCGTCACCGACATTATCCAGGCATATGTGGTGTGAACATTGGCAAGAACGCCAGTACCCCGCTGGAACAAGCTGTCGATGATTATCTTGCGTGCTTGCGCGCGGTGGCACGCTATGCTGATTACATTGCGGTAAATGTTTCCTCGCCCAACACAGTAGGGTTGCGTAACTTGCAGGCAGTTGATCATCTACGACCCATTCTCGAAGCGTTGTTGAACGAGCGTGATCGTCAAGTCACTCAGATAGGTCGCCCCTTGCCATTGGTCGTCAAGATCGCACCCGACTTGCAGCTGGAAGAGCTTCAACAGATCGCGGCGTTGCTGTTGGAGTTAAAGCTCGATGGAGTGATCGCCACCAACACAACACTCCAACGCCCAGCCAAATGGCCATTGGGTGCGCTAGCAGAAGAGAAGGGCGGGCTGAGTGGTGCACCTGTGCATGAGTTGTCGTTGGCAACGGTGCGTGAGTTGCGTCGCATGCTTGGGCAAGCGTTCCCCATCATTGGTGTTGGCGGCATTACGACTGCCGAACACGCGCTTGCGATGCGTGCTGCCGGTGCGGATCTGGTGCAGATATATACCGGTTTAATCTATCGCGGGCCGGAGTTGATCAGTGAAACCTTGCGTGCCATGGCAAAGCAGCGTTAACGCTGCTTACAGTCGCCGAAACTGTCACGGCAGTACTTTAATGCCGCTCGTATTGCCAACAATCAACACATCGGCAGGGCGACGCGCGAACAATCCCACCATCACCACGCCCGTGATTTGATTGATAGTGCTTTCCAATGCAACCGGATCAACGATACTCATCCCATGAATATCGATGATGGCGTTACCGTTGTCGGTAATGACGTTCTCGCGCCACACAGGATGACCGCCGAGCACCATGATCTGTCGAGCGACGTATGAACGTGCCATCGGAACCACTTCGACCGGTACTGGAAACGCTCCGAGCACCTTCACTTGCTTCGATTCGTCCACCATGCAGACAAATTTGCGTGATGCAGCGGCAATAATCTTCTCTCGAGTCAGTGCTGCACCGCCTCCCTTGATCAATCGCAGATGTGGATCACACTCATCTGCGCCATCAAAGTAAAAATCGATGGTGCCGACACCATTCAGATCAAAAATTTCAATTTTTTTGTCCTTCAACAGCTGTGAAGTGGCGTTTGAAGACGAAACTGCGCCCCTTATGCGCAACTTTTGCGCAACCAGCGCATCGATAAAGTGGTTGACGGTGGAACCGGTGCCGATACCGATGATGGTGTCTTCTTCAACATACTTGAGTGCTGCTTCAGCGGCGCGACGCTTACCTGATTCGTTGCTCATGATGATCTTCGTATTGACTGCGATGATGGCGAGTGATCGAAAATGCCTATTTTTCCAGTGTTCTAAAACGACTATGCCCGCTTTCGCGGGCATAGTCTTCAACTTAGCATCAAAAGAAGAACTACTTCTTCTTAGCGGCCTTCTTAGAAGCCTTTTTCTTAGAAGCTTTCTTCTTTGATGCCTTTTTGCCTTTCATTGCCATGATTTTAAATCTCCAGTTCAGGTTAGTCCGGGCGCAGTATATACATAAATTGATCTGTCGAAGCAAGTGGTCGATGCAAACTAATTGTGAGCAGCATCACGTGCACATGCTCATCAACATCATTTTGGTGTCGTGATGAACTCATTTTGCATGCTCCAACATCACTTCATCGCATCAATTTCTATTCCAGACTGATGATGAAACGCCAATCAGATGCTTCGACAGGTGTAATCGACAGTCGATTACCACGTTTCAGTATCAACATCTCCTTCAGTTCCTTCTTTTCGTGCCGACGTAGCTCTTCCAGAGTAATGACGCGTTTCAATTTGCGTTGCAGCTTCACATCAAACATCAACCAGCGCGGGTTATCGCGACTGCTTGCTGAATCGTAGTGGTCATGTTTGTGATCAAACTGTGTTGGATCAGGGTATGCCGCACTATTGATCGTCACGATGCCTGCGATTCCGGGTTCTGCACAGCTTGAATAGTAGAAGAACGCTTGATCTCCCGGTTTCATTTCATCGCGCATGTAGTTGCGCACCTGATAGTTGCGTACGCCATCCCAATGCGTGGTTTGCTTTGGTACCGCAGCGAGATCATCAATGCTGAACACGTCGGGTTCGGATTTAAGTAGCCAGTAACGCAAGATTTTCTCCAGAATTCAGAATCGAATGAACGCATTCTCGGTCACAGCAGCATCTAGCCGCACATCGTGTGGCTGCACATCAATCGCGGAAACTTCCTGGCATGCGTATGCAACGCCGATCAGAAACGGCTTGTGAGTTCGAGTGCGCAGGGTATACGCGAAATGACGATCATAGAACCCGCCACCCATACCCAATCGATGTCCGAGGCGATCAAAACCTACCAAAGGCATCAACACTACATCGAGTGAGCGGGTTGTCACGGCCATGCGCGCATTCGCGAGCTGCGGAATGCCCCAGCGGTGTTCTTTCAGTGATGACTGCTCATCGAATGGATAGAACAGCATCGTTCCGCGTCGCGAATGAATGATGTGCGGCACGAAAACCTTGCAACCACGCTGCCAGGCACGTTCGATGAGTGGTTGAAGATTCAGTTCCTCTGCTGTTGCGAGGTAAACACCGACCCGATTACCCCGTTGCAGCCATCCAGATCGTTCTAAAAGCGTTGTAATGCGTTTTGAGACGAATTTTTTATATGCACCACTCAAGGTGCGGCGTTGCTGACGCAATTCTTTACGCAATTTATTGCGTGATAGCGCCAAGCTAGCGTTCATTGCTCGCCTTACAAGAGGACAGCAGGGCAAATGTGGACATCGTTGGATCGCTTGGAGTTTGAATTTGATTAATTGTTGTCCAATTTATTGGTTGCGATTATCTATGCAACGTCGAAGAAGGAGGAGGCGCCACCCGCCTGTGCCGTCATAGGCCATTGCTCTCGACACGGAGCAATAGGTGGGACCCAGCAACGGCACATAAGGCTTTCCGTTTGCACGGACATGCACAGTGTGCCGCTAACCATGGCCCCGAGGGTATTAACATTAGGGTCGAGAGGTAACCCGACCATATGTCGAACACCGCAGGCAGCGCCAAACTAAACATCATCTCAAAACCATTTACTCGAGACGTTCTGAGATGTAAACAAAACGTGTTTCAAAACTTCAGGCCGTGATTTTATATTTTTTGATGACTTGCTGGAGACTATTTGTCTCCGGTCACATCACAGTCCAGAACGGACTGTGTCAGTTGTCGGCGAGTTCAGACCTTGTCTGTACAACTTTGAGCAGGATGTCTACTCAGATTTCCAGTTGTTTGCCGCGAGTGATGGCTGATTCCACCCGTTCCCGCAATCCACGAACGCGATCCAGCAGGCCATGATCACTACCGGGTTCCTTGCGTCGATCTTTCAGTAACTCGTTGGCGATGTTCAATGCGGCCATCACCGCAACGCGATCCAGTCCTACAACGGCACCACTGTCGCGAATTTCACGCATCTTGCTGTTCAGATATTCCGCCGCATCCAGCAGGTCAGTACGTTCTTCGATGGGGCAGGCAACCTGATACTCTTTTTCCAGGATGCGAACACTGACGCGCGCAATACGATCATTCATGCACTGTGCTCCATCGATTTCAGCCGACCAATCATGCCTTCAACTTTCGCACGTACCGATTCGTTCTTCTGCAATAAACCAGCGCGCTCAGCTACCAGTGTTTCATTGCGCTGCCGCAACGCATAATTTTCTTCCTTGATCTGATTCAAGGTGGCAACCAGTTCGTCCACACGCTTTTCAAGGCGGCGTAACTCTTGTTCAATGGATGATTTCGCAGTGGAGTCGCTCATGATGACTTGCTTGGGCGTCTAAAACTGGATGCAGTTAATAACAGATACGGAGTATGAACTCAATGCACGTACAGTGCTACCATATCGCCCATGCTGAACGTGACGTTTGCCGAAATCAACACCGAGTTGCACAGTATCAGCCCGCAACTGGATGCCGCTGAAGCTCATGGCTATCTTTGCGGCGCGTTGTGCACTGTTAAAAACCTTTCATTACAAGACTGGCTGGGCGAATTGATCGTACTTGATCAGGATGAAGACGCGGAAGAAGTCACGGAAGCATTTGCTCCTATTATTCCGGCGACCAGTGCAGTGCTTGAACAACTTTTCGCCGAATCGCAACAGGCCTTACAGGGCGATGCAATGGATTTTGCAATGCTATTGCCCGACGATGATCAGCCGTTGGCAGACCGAGTAGGTTCAATGGCGCAATGGGTGGCGGGCTTTCTATATGGATTTGGAACCGGTGCGGTGCAGATCAACGAATTTCCAGAGCCTGTCAGTGAAGCATTACAGGACTTCACGCAAATCGCGCGCGCCAATCCAGAAGAAGTGATGGAAAGCGAAGAAGATGAGAATGCGTACAGCGAGTTGATCGAATATTTGCGCGCCGCTGTCCAAGTATTGTACGACGAGCTGGCGCCGCAGCGCGCTGCTCAGGTTTCGTCTGACGCATCACGATTGAACTGACCCGAATTAAGTTTAATTCCTCATCACTTCTATCCACATCATGGCCAACGAATACCAGCAACGTCGCAAACAACTCATGAAGATGATCGGCAAGGGTGGTATTGCCATTCTGCCTGCGGCACCGGAACGACAACGCAACAACGATGTGCATTATCACTATCGACCCGATAGCGATTTTTTCTATCTCACCGGATTTCACGAACCCGAAGCAGTGGCCGTGTTGGTGCCGGGCCGCAAACAAGCCGAGTTCATTCTGTTTTGTCGTGATCGCGATGCGACGCGCGAGATATGGGATGGTCGACGCGCAGGCCCGGATGGCGCAGTAAAACAATTTGGTGCGGATGACGCATTTCCGATAAATGACATTGATGAAATTCTGCCAGGACTGATGGAGAACTGTGATCGTGTCTATTACACGATGGGCATCAGCGCAGAATTTGATCATCGCGTGATCGGCTGGGTAAATGGCCTGAAATCACAAGCACGTGCTGGGGTGCATCCGCCCCAGGAATTTGTTGCGCTTGATCACCTATTGCACGACATGCGCCTTTACAAGTCGCGTGGAGAAACGGCCTTAATGCAACGATCCGCCGATATCGCGGTGGCCGCGCACGAACGCGCGATGAAGTTCGTGCAGCCAGGCAAGAAAGAATATCAAGTGATGGCTGAGCTGTTGCACGAGTTCCATCGTCATGAGGCTGATATTTCCTATCACCCTATCGTCGGCGGTGGTGCCAACAGCTGCATCCTTCACTATCACGAAAACAATGCCGTACTGAAAGATGGTGATCTGTTGCTGATCGATGCAGGCTGCGAATATGGTCTGTACGCGTCCGACATTACGCGCACCTTTCCAGTCAACGGTCGCTACTCACCCGAGCAGCGGGCCGTTTACGAAGTGGTGCTCAATGCGCAGTACGCCGCGATTGCAGCAGCGAAGCCCGGCAATCATTGGAATGAT
>DATAHE010000093.1:0-7688 GCA_036263355.1 Steroidobacteraceae bacterium
CTCGAATAAGGAACTCGCACATCAGCTAAAAGCACTGGAGAGTCGTGTCACCCATAAATTTGCGATTCATGATCAAGCTATTGCCGACATCCTCAAAACAATTCGCGAATTAATGAGTCCGCCTGTTGTTCCCAAGCGGTCAATGGGATTTGTGGAATTGGAAGAGCGGAAGAGGTGATTTGCAATGGCGCTGCGTTGGACTTCGAGGACTTGGGTCATGCCCCTGAATGGTTGGGTATCGTGCGAGTAATAATAGTAGCTGGCTAACAATTACAGTTGTTTTGTTCTTTCGGCCTTGCGACGGCAGCAGTAACTGTTCGCGCATCAGATACAACTATCCAAGCGAAGAGCGTTTTATCTGAGATTTGTTTTCGTGGCGCGGTGGCCATTGTAGGCGAACAACGCGCAATGCGGTTTGTTTGCTTCCAAGCAAATACTTTTATCTTTATTCCTGCGCCTGAACCGTGACGCGATTGCGTCCATTCTGCTTGCTGGCGTAGACGCCCGTATCCGCAACAGCAATGAGTTTGGAAACTTCGGCGCCGACAGGTACGCCTTCCTGCCAGCCGCTGACGCCAAAGCTGGCGGTAACAGGTAGCGATTGATTGCTGATCTTCAGTGGTTCTTTGGCGAGTGCTGCGCGACAACGCTCTGCTACCTGCGCTGCAGCACTGAGATTGGTTTCTGGTAATACGATGACAAACTCTTCGCCACCGTAACGCGATATCCAGTCTGTTTCGCGCAAGCAGCCACGTAGTGTCTGCGAAAACTGGACCAGCGTTTCGTCACCACATTGATGACCATAGGTGTCGTTGATGCGCTTGAAATGATCGACATCGCACAACATCAAAGACAATGGATGATGATAACGCGCTGAGCGATCAACTTCTTTCACCAGCTGTTCCATCAGATAGCGACGGTTATAGACACCGGTCAAAGCATCGATGATCGACAGACGGCGATTCTCTTCCAGTGCATTGCGTAATGATCGTTCCATCTCCACCAGACGCTTGCCGGTGTTCAAACGCGCCAGCAGTTCCGGTTCGATAATGGGTTTGGTCAGATAGTCATCGGCACCGGCTTGCAGTCCCATCACCACGTGTTCACTGGCATCACGCGAAGTCAACAAAATGGTGTAGGTGTAGTGCGGCAGATTGATGCTACGAACTGCGCGGCATAAGCCAATGCCATCCAGGTTGGGCATTTCCCAATCGGTAATCAACAGATTGAACTCGCCTTGCTGCATCATCTGCAAGGCTTGTTGTCCATCTTCAGCCATGACCACTTCATATCCGGCACGCGATAACATGCGACCGATGAGCATGCGCTGTACTGGTTCATCGTCCGTCAATAGCACTCGCCACTTCGGCGCCGCGCTGGCGGAGACCGTGCCAACTTGTTGCGATAGCGCGTGGGTCATTGGGAAGTGCGTCGCTGTGTTAAATCTTTAAGCTGCAATGGCATCACTAATTAATCAAACAAGGTCAGTCAACAAAGTCCATCAAATCCATCAGCCCGTAACCGGTGAGGGTTGGGCGGTAGAAGATTGACTGTCGTTCCATGACTTAACGATGCCAGGCAATTGCTCGCCCGGCACCGGCCTGCCGATCAAGTATCCCTGTGCACGGTCACATTCTGATTTGGTCAAAAAGTCCAGAATCTCCGGTGTTTCCACGCCTTCTGCGCAACACGTCAGCCCCAGTTTGTGGGCCAGCATCACCATGGTTTCGACCATGACCCGCGCCTCGCTTGTGTGACACACGTCACGCACGAAAGAGATGTCTATCTTCAATTCATTAAACGGCATCAAGTAGAGATGCTTTAGTGAAGAATAGCCAGTTCCGAAGTCATCTATGGACAATCCGAAGTTTTTTACCCGCATTCGGGTCAACACGTCGATCGTAGTTTCCGGATCGGACATCGCGGCAGATTCTGTCACCTCCAGTGTGACGTAACGCGGATCGACACCTTGCTGCTGTGCAGCTTGTTCAATCAGATCGGGAAACGAGCGGTCGTTAAGTAGTCGCGGAGAAAGATTGATGGCTACTGATATGGGTAGCTGTTGACGATGCCATTGTGCCACTTGCTTCAGCGATAGCTCCACAACGCGCTCGGTGAGTTGTCGAATGAGATTGGAATTTTCGGCAAGGGTGATGAACTGTGGTGGTGGAATAAATCCACGCGTTGGATGTTTCCAGCGTGCCAGGGCTTCAACACCTTCTACTATCCAGTGTCCATCTGCCTGACGATTCGCTTTCGGCTGGTAATACACCTGCAGTTCATTACGTGCCAGGGCCTGTTCAAGATCAGCAACAGTGATGACGCTGCCTTGCTTGATGGTCTTGCGTAACACGTTTTCCAGGTCCGCCAGCATGATGGGCTTCTGCAATGCACCCAGCATCTTCAAACCTTGCGTGCGACCCACTTGATCAGCGGTACTCAACACGCGCTGATCCATACCACTCACGACCAGAATCTGCGCCTTGGTTCCCTGACTGCCGAGATAACGCAGTAACTCAATGCCATCACTGCCTGCCATCTGCAGGTCCAGCACAATGACCGTGGGACTGAAGTCGAGATAAGCGCGACGAAAGTCATCAGTCTCGGTGACCGCCAGCGCTTCAAATCCAAGTCGTCGCGCAACTTCCGCGATGAACTCGCACAACTCTTGCTGATCATCAATCACCAGCAACCGGTTTTCTGATGCAGATACCATGACCCTCCCTCAACTCACTTATGCCGCCGCGGCGGAATCCAGCTTCGAGCGAATCTTATGCGCCAGCTCTTCGCTGCGATAAGGCTTAAGCAACAAATCTTCGGGCGGCATCAAGTGATTGCCAGCGTCATTACGCAGTTCTTCCATGCCATAGCCCGTCGTATACAAAACCTGAATCTGTGGTTTGCATTCTCTGGCGCGTGTGGCCAGTTCCGATCCCATCATGCCGCCGGGCATAAACACATCGGTGAATAACACATCAATGCGTGCAGGCGTTTTAAGTAACTGCAATGCAGCGGCGGAGTTAGAGGCTTCCACCACGTTATAGCCGAGTGATTCCAGCGCTAATGTGGTGGTTGCGCGCAGATCGGTGTCGTCTTCTACGACCAGAATTGTTTCGTGACCACCGGGGACCAGTTTCGACTCTGGCACGATGTTTTGTTCTGGCGAGATGACTTCTCTATCGCGTGGCAGATAAATACTTACTGCCGTACCTTTATTCGTTTCACTGTTTACGGTGACTGTGCCACCCGATTGTTGGGTGAAGCCATGAACGATGGATAGCCCCAATCCGCTGCCTTTGCCTGCGTCCTTGGTGGTGAAGAACGGTTCGAACACGCGCGATAACAATTGAGGCGGAATGCCACTGCCGGTATCGCGCACTGTGATCATCACGTAATCACCTGCAACCAGATCAGGATGAGTTCGAAAGAACATTGGATCAGGTTTTACATTACGTGCCGACAGCATTAATGATCCACCGTTCGGCATTGCATCACGCGAATTCACAATCAAATTGAGAATCGCATTTTCCAGTTGCCCCGCATCAGCGCTCACTGGCCATAGATCCGCATCCAGATCGAGTTTGATTTCAATGCCTTCACCGGCGGTGGTCTTCACCAGCTCAAAGAACATAGTCAGTTGCTTGTTCAAATCAATACTGGTGGGTTCAAGCACCTGTCGTCGCGCAAACGTCAGCAAACGTCGTGTCAGATCGGCGCCGCGTATGGCGGCTTGCATCGCGGTCTGCAACTTTTTCTGCATGCCCGGATCTGCGCTGACATCGCGTTCCAGCAATTGCAGATTGCCAAGAATGACGCCCAGTAAATTATTGAAGTCATGTGCAACACCACCGGTTAACTGTCCGATGGCTTGCATTTTTTCTGCCTGACGCAAACGTGCTTCCAGCATCTTGAGCTCGGTGACATCCGTCATCACCATGAAGCAACCTGTCACGCCGTTATCCGCAGCACGTTCTGGCACAAAGCTGAATTGTGCTTCGCGATAAGGCCCGGAGCTGGATAACACCCGCACAAAATGATCGGGTGTACCCGATAGCGCTGTCTGAATGCTGCGATGTAAATCAGCAAACCGCACGGGATTCAACAATGAAGTGATGGCTTGCCCTGTGCCTGTCGCTTGTAGTCCCAGCAAGTCGCACAGGGGCGACTGATTGCGATACATCATGCGTCCCTGACGATTTACATACACCACCAGTGAAGGCATGGAATCCAGTGTGGCACTGAAAAAATCGCGGGTCTCGCACAGTGTTCGTTCGGCGAGATGACGTTCAGTGACATCTTGCAATGCGCCATACAATCGTACTGTCTGGCCATTAATGCGTTCAGCCTTGCCGATGCAATGAACCCACGCATTCGGAGCGCCACGCAACTGCAATTCAAGATCGAAGCCATGACCTTCGGCGATGGCGGCGTGCGCTGCACGTAACAGCTCGCGTTGCGAGGCCATGGTTAAGGCACCGAGTAATTGTGAAGGCAGTACTGATTTACTGACGGGAAGCTTCAAGCGCCAGCTGAAACTTTCAGACAGGGTGAGCCGACTCGATTCGACATTGAGTTCCCATGCACCCACTTTGGCCAGATGCTGCATATCGGCGAGCATCACATCAATGCGCGAGCGATCCGTCATGTCGCGGAAGGTGAGCAGCGTCAGTGAATCGGCATCGTTGCGAACTGGCACCATGCGATATTCAATAGGACGATGACGCCCTTTGCATCGAAGCATCGCGCCAACGCCGCGCAGCATGTCAGTGGTGTAACCGAGACGGGTGATATCACGTTCGTCGTTTTGTGGTGCGCCGATCAACTCGCGATAATCTCGACCACGTATTTCTTCCATGTCATAGCCAAGTAGCTTGATGGCCATGGGATTGGCGTATTGAATGGCGCCTTGTGCATCAATTTCCAGCACACCTTCACGACTGGCTTCTACGATGGCGGCATTGCGGCGTTCGGCGCTGGCCAGCAACTTATGGGAACGATAATGACGCTTGAGCCGCAGCCACAGAAAAGTGGTAGCCGCGACGATAACGCTGGCAAGTACGGTGTACTTGATTGTCGGTGAAGGGGAATCCATCAGCAATGTAACGGCACCTTCTGTGCCGTCATTAATGTATCAATTCGGCGTAACCTGGTTTCGTTGCCGGTCACGCGGGCGAACGACCCGCATACCAGTTAACGGCATACTGCATCAGCTGCGCTGAAGTCTGCAGCGACAATTTGCGTTTGATGCGCTGACGATGTGATTCCACAGTTTTTACGCTGAGATTCAGTGCTTCGGCGGTTTGTCTGGTGGACAGGCCTTTACCGATCATGTGCAGTACTTGCAGTTCGCGATTGCTGAGTCCGTCCACGGGATTGGCTGGCGTATACGCGCCGCCCGCAGCGAACTTCTCGATCATGCTATTGCCGACGGTTTCGCTGACATAGATGCCGCCTTCCAGCACGCGTCGCAGCGCCACCAGGAATTGATCGCTGGCAGCCTGCTTCATGATGTAACCATTCGCACCGGCGGACAGCATGCGTTCTGCATAGATGACTTCATCGTGCATCGACAAGACAAGTAACGGCAGATTGGGGTAATGCGCACGCGCATCTTTTACCAGTTCCAGTCCATCACCTTGTGCCAGTGACACATCGACGATGACGACATCGGGATCAATATCGCGAATCATGGATTTGGCTTCGCGAGCGGTTTCTGCTTCACCGCACACTTCCAGATCCGGCTCGGCTTCTATCAGACGACGCAGGCCCTGACGGACGATGGGATGATCGTCGACCAACATGACGCGCCGACGGCGACTATCCCGTGCATTAATGTATCGATGAGAACTTGGTTGCGTGGCCATACCCATGTGAAACTCCAGCGCAAATGAAAGTTGGTAACCTATCGCAAAAACATGGCACCCGCTATCTGCATTGATACGTTATTAAGATCCAGTCCTGCACTGATGTGTGTACTGGGTCCTGAACTTCATTGCCGAGTGTGGCTTGCGATGCAAAGCCAGTGTTGGGGTGGTTCTTGTTACGTGATGTAATTCACGATACCGAAACATATCCAACACGTGGCAGGGAGAATCATCGAGAGCAGGCGCAAGGGGTATCAGCAAATCCCCTAATCTTGCGGTAGCGCGAGCATGGGCTTTAATTTATTTATCACTTATCAGAATTGCCTGACGCGATGAAGAGACGCGAGCCTCTTCTTATAGTGGTAAACCGAGGGTCTGGTTATTCGACAGGTGCATCTACCTTCGCTGGATGACCGGACACCCAGCGTGCCGCATAGCGCATTAGTTCACTGGTGCTGCGCAGGTTTAGCTTCTCACGCATATGGCGACGATGAGCATCGATGGTCTTCATTGATAATTGCAACTGGTCAGCGATCTCACGCGTACTGACGCCGCCGCCAATCATCTGGAACACCTGCAACTCACGGTGTGTCAGTGCGGTTACCGGATCATCATCACCAGAGGCCAGCTGACCACGTGCTGCCTTCGATAACAGGCGCTCGCTCATCTCGGCGCTGAGATGACGTTGGCCACGCGCGACTTTGCGCAATGCATTGAGAAAGTCTGTTTCTGCAGCACTTTTCATTACATAGGCGCTGACGCCTAGCCGCAATAAACGTTCTGCATATAGTGCTTCTTCCTGCATCGACAGGATCAATATTCGAACTTCGGGATGGTTTTCACGTATCCATTTGGTCAGTTCAATGCCATCATCCTGCCCCAGGGTGAGATCGAGCACTGCAACATCCGGTTTTGTTTGTGACAGCAACTGTCGCGCCTGTGCCGCATTACTTGCTTCACCGGCAATCTGGAAGTCGGGTTGCCCTGCCAGTAGCTGTTTAAGACCTTCGCGAACCAGAGGGTGGTCGTCAATAATGATCAAACGGGTGCCATGTTCTGTCATCGTAATCCCCTCGCTTCAATGCGTAACGAGCAACCTGTGTTAGTGAATCGTGTTTTACACTTTGTTCCAAGTGCGTGTTTTTACCACTCGATCTGATTGCAAACAAGCGGCAATATCCGCTGTGGACGGCCCTGTAGCTTTTTTCTAATCCAATTTTCACAAGCCATGGATACAGCGACCAATACTTCCTTGCACATTGTCATTCTTGAAGACAGCGCCGTTGATGCTGAATTGATGGAGATGGAGTTACGCAAGGGTGGCGTGATGGCGCGCTGTTCGCGTGTCGAAACCGCAAAAGAATTCACTCATGTAATGGATACCGATACGGTTGATCTGATTCTTGCGGACTATACGTTGCCGGAGTTCGATGGGCTTAGCGCGCTTAGTATGTTGCGTTCTCGGTTCCCGGATGTGCCGTTTATATTCGTCTCCGGATCGCTGGGTGAAGAACGTGCCATCGAAGCTTTGAAAAGCGGCGCCACCGACTATGTGTTGAAGGAACGGTTGCAACGATTGCCTGCGGTAGTGATGCGAGCGTTGACGGAAGCCAGCGAGCGTCGTCAACGTCGGCATGCACAATTGGCGCTGGAAGAGCAGCGGGTTCTATTGCGCGCGATCATCGATAATCTGCCTGAACACATCTATGCGGTGGATGCTACTTCAAGATTGACTGTGATCAATCAAGCCATGCTGTCACGTATGGTGGGCAAGCGCGAGCAAGTCGTGGCGAAAAAGTTATCTGAAGTACTCAGTCAGGCACG
>DATAHE010000094.1:0-3172 GCA_036263355.1 Steroidobacteraceae bacterium
GGTCGTCTGCTTGGCGTTCCTGCTTACACCATTGATCAGATCAACGAGCTCGGTCCATTGCTTAGCAGTGTTGAACAACGTCGTCTGATTCTGGTTGATACCGCTGGCTTCAGTCAACGCGATGCACGGCTTGCGGCAGAACTTGCCTTGCTGGCGACATCGCATCGCAAACTCGAAACCTGTCTGGTTCTGTCCGCTTGTGCACAGGCGGGTGCGGTTGAAGAAACGATTTTACGTTTCAGTTCGGCATCACCGAAATCCTGTGTACTGACCAAGATTGATGAAGCCACATCATTGGGCGGTTCCATCTCCGCACTCGTACGACACGGTGTGCCACTGGCTTATATCAGCGAAGGACAGCGTATTCCCGAAGACCTTGCTCCTGCTCGTGCACATCAACTGGTAGCGCGTGCAGTGGAATTATCGAAGCGCAGTGGTGCGCAAGCAGATGATGAAGTACTGACGTTGAAGTTCGGAGGAGTGGCTCATGCCCTTGCCTGATCAGAATAAATCCGCGAATAAAGTAACGCGCCTGCCCGTGAAGCGTAATGCTCACGATCCTGTACAAGTTATTGCAGTCACCGGCGGCAAGGGTGGTGTTGGCAAAACCAGTGTTGCGATTAATCTCGCGACCACATTGGCATCCACTGGCAAACGAGTGATGTTGCTTGATGGTGATCTGGGTCTTGCCAATGTGGATGTGCTGCTGGGTCTGTCGCCGCGTCACACACTGGCGCAAGTGATTGATGGCAGCTGCACACTGGAAGAAATTCTTATCGACGCACCGCAAGGTTTTCAAGTCGTGCCTGCCGCATCGGGCATTGCCAACATGGCCAATCTGGGTGCCACTGAACATCTCAACATTGTTCAGGCGTTTAGCTCACTGACATCAAAGATCGACGTGTTGATTGTTGATACCGCTGCTGGCATTGCACACAGCGTGGTGCAATTCTCGCAAGCCGCGCAGCAAGTGCTGGTGGTGGTGTGTGATGAACCGGCTTCCATCACCGACGCGTATGCGCTGATCAAGGTGCTTAGTCGTCACCACGGCGTGCGTGAGTTTCAGGTGGTTGCCAACATGACGCACAAAACTGGCGAAGGACAGCACTTGTTCAAGAAATTGGAAAGAGTCACGTCACGTTTTCTTGATGTGGCGTTGAATTATGTGGGCGAGATTCCGCAGGACCAATACGTTAAAAGAGCAATTCGTGAACAACGTCCCGTTGCCGATGCCTACCCTGCCTGTCCGGCAGCAATGGCGTTCAAGAAATTGGCGTTGAAAGCCGATAAGTGGCCTGTACCTTCAGGTCCACGAGGCAACCTGGAATTTTTCGTGGAAAGGTTGATTCGCAGAAATCCTGTGCGACTTGAGGTGGTGCAATGAGTGGCGTTAACGCATATGAGGCTTACATGCCTGCACAGGATAGCGACGCTCTGGTCAGACGACATGCAGAACTGGTGAAGCGTATTGCGTATCACCTTGCAGGTCGATTGCCCTCTTCGGTTGAAGTGGCAGATCTGATTCAGGCAGGCATGTTGGGACTGCTGGAAGCAGCGAGTAATTACACCGCAGATCGTGGTGCAAGTTTTGAAACGTATGCAGGGATACGCATTCGTGGTGCCATGCTCGATGCGTTACGCAAACTGGACTGGGCACCGCGTTCGGTGCATCGCAAGGCACGCGCTGCAGCGGCGGCGATACGTGAGCTCGAAGCTGAGACTGGCAATGAAGCACAGGATTCGGCGATTGCGCAACGTATGGGCGTCAGTTTGGGTGATTACTACAAGGTGGTACAGGATGCCGCGAGTTGCAGACTGGTGAGCTTGAATGACATGCCAGGTGATGATGATTCACCCATGTCACGTACGGCTGATGAGAGTGCTGATCCGTTTCGCGAGATTGTTGATGCAGATTTTCGCAAGGCACTGGCATTGTCGATTGATGAATTGCCGGAACGCGAAAAACTGGTGATGTCGTTGTACTACGACGACGAACTGAACCTGAAGGAAATTGGCGCAGTGCTGAAAGTGACGGAATCACGTGTGTGCCAATTGCATGGACAGGCGCTGGTGCGTTTGAAGGCAAGACTGGTGGAGTGGCGCGACAATCGTGATGTTGGGCGCGACGCCAGTGAAGGAAGAGGATCGGCCAGGGCAGGCGATAAAGATAAATCAGGTGCTGCTGAACGTTCACGACGTCCAGTGACATCGCGGGTGTAATGGGTTGCATCATCTTTGCATTCATCTGCAGTGATGCACCCGGCAACGTCATCGTCAACAGCGGTGACAGAAACTGAGGAAGAGAGATGAGCAAAGATTTACGTTTTCTGGTGGTTGATGATTTCTCGACCATGCGTCGCATCATCAAGAACCTGTTGCATGATCTGGGTTACCAGAACGTTGCTGAAGCCGATGATGGCAATACAGCACTGCCCGTGTTGCAGGCAGGCAATATCGACTTTCTCATCACTGACTGGAACATGCCCGGCATGCCCGGGCTGGAACTGCTGAAGGCAGTGCGTTCCGATCCCAAGCTTGCCAAGATGCCCGTGTTGATGCTCACCGCTGAAGCCAAGCGCGAACAGATTGTGGAAGCAGCGCAGGCAGGTGTGAATGGTTACGTGATCAAGCCATTCACTGCTGTCACGCTGAAGGAGAAGCTGGACAAGATTCTGGAAGCACGCGCGAAGTAGTAGATGACCGTATCAACAGGATCACATCATGACAGCAGAAGAACTCAAAGCCAGATATGGACATCTGATACTGAATCTCGGCGCCGCGCTGGAAACCGGTGATGAAGCCGCCTTTGCCGAACATCTCGGTCATCTGGTGCGTGAACGCGATGATGGACTATGGAGTCAGTTGCGCAAACTCACCAATGATTTAAGCACTGCACTGGATCGCTTTCAGCTCGACTCGCGACTGGTGGATCTCGCTGAGAAAGAAGTACCCGATGCCAAGCATCGTCTCGACTATGTGATGAAGATGACGGACGAAGCCGCACACAAGACCATGGATCTGGTGGAGCAATCTGGTCCACTCGCGGGCCGCATTTCCAGCGATGCAGAAAAATTGTCCGAGCTGTGGCAACAGTTTCGCACGCGACAAATATCGCCAGAAGATTTCAAACAGTTGCTCGATAAGATGGAAGTGTTTTTGGTTGACGTTCACG
>DATAHE010000095.1:0-6749 GCA_036263355.1 Steroidobacteraceae bacterium
TCCAAATGGTACTTTGAGTGCTGTGAGTTCGTCGGATGGTGGCATCACCTGGACCGCAACATTCACTCCAGCTGCAGGCATCACTGATGCCACTAACGTGGTCACACTGAATAATGCTGGCGTCCAAGATGCCGCAGGTAATGCTGGAGCTGGATCTACCGATTCAAATAATTATTCAGTGGATACGCAGCGACCTACAGCGACAGTGGTCGTTGCAGATACATCCCTGATCGCGGGCGAGACATCGTTAGTGACCATCACCATGTCAGAGGCGGTTGCTAATTTTGACAACGCAGATTTGAGTGTAGCTAATGGCAACTTAAGTAATGTAGTAACCAGTGATGGTGGCATTACATGGACTGCAACGTTTACACCCACTGCTGGTATTACTGATACGACCAATGTGATCACCTTCGATAGCACCGGAGTCATTGACGGTGCTGGTAACATTGGCGCTGGCCCAATCAGTTCCAACAACTACACAATAGATACGGCGCGTCCGGTAGCAACGATCGTAGTAGCGGATGCAGCGCTCGCTGTGGGTGAGACTTCACTGGTGACGATTACCTTTAGTGAAGCCGTGACTGGTTTTACCAATGCTGATTTGACGGTTGACAGCGGAACATTGAGCGCAGTCAGTTCATCAGATGGTGGTGTTACCTGGACCGCCACCTTTACGCCGACTGCAGGTATTACCGATAGTACTAACGTTATCATCTTGGATAGCACCGGCGTGACTGATGCGGCTGGCAATGTTGGCGCTGGCGCAATTGGCTCTAACAATTATGCGATTGATTTGTTGCGTCCAGCTGCAACGATTGCAGTTGCCGATACATCCATAACCGCAGGTGAAACGTCGTTAGTGACGTTCACCTTTAGTGAATCGGTTACTAACTTCACCAATGCAGATGTAACGGTTTCCAACGGAACATTGAGCGCAGTCAGTTCATCAGATGGTGGCATCACATGGACAGCAACATTGACGCCAACTGCGAACATCACGGACACCACCAATATTATTACGTTGAACAATGGTGGCGTGCAGGACCTTGCCGGAAATCCCGGTATTGGTACAACGGATTCCAACAATTACGAGGTTGATACGACACGTCCGACGGCCACAATTATAGTGGCGGATACTTTATTGACTGCTGGCGAAACATCAGCGGTAACGTTTACGTTCAGCAAGCCGGTGACTGGATTGACTGCAGCTGATCTCGCCGTCGCCAATGGCGCTGTCAGCAATTTAAATAGTTCTGATGGTGGCATCACCTGGACCGGCACGCTAACGCCTTCAACCGGCGTAACTGATACTTCTAACGTGATCACATTGAATAACACCGGTGTGCAGGACCTATCAGGCAACATGGGAATTGGCACAACGGATTCCAATAATTATGCGATGGACACGGCGCGGCCGACAGCTACGGCCCTGGTAAGAGTTGATTCATCGCCGACGAATGCAAGCACTGTTAGTTATACCGCCATCTTTAGCGAAGACGTTACTGGTGTAGATGTCAGCGACTTCACTTTAAACACAACGTATTATTCCAGCGCAACAATTGCAGGTGTTGCTGCCGTCGATGCACATACCTACACCGTCACGCTCAGTGACGTGAAGGGTGGCGGCACAGTGCGCATTGATCTGAATAGTACGGGCACGGGCATTACCGATGCCGCAGGGAACGCGCTGAATACTGGTTTGATGGGCGATAGTTATACGATCGCTGCGGTGAGCCCGGACATTCTTCACGCAGGCAAAGCGCCAGCGCCATTACCGTTGACACCAGATGTTCACGTCGTGTCATCGGTGCCAAGTCAATCGTTACCACTGCAGTCGTTGTCATCCATTGATAACGGAGTCGAACTGATAAGCATGGGTTCGTCGCCGATGGCGAGTATTCATGTACTGCCAATCAGCCACAATGCAGTGATCGATTCGAATGGAAGTTTTGGCATGACATTGCCGTGGCTGATTTCAAACAATATTTCCAACTGGACTATCGTCGAGCTACGTGGCGCAGACGGCACGCTTCCGCCCTCGTGGTTACACTACGATGTGGTTTCCGGAACCTTGCAAGGCGTGCCACCGGCAAATTATAGCGGCACTTTGCATATTGAGATCGTCGCGACAGATAGTCGTGGTCATCACGTCATCGGCGAGGTGGAATTAAACTTCGGTGAGAAACCACAGCGTGCTGATTCAGTCATCGACAAGGCGGACAAGCCGCAGAAGCACGTTGTGAAACCGGCTGCTGCGAAAGCAAGTCTTGATGCGCAATTCAAACAGCACGCACGTCATGCTGCGTTCAATAGCAAAGTCGCGCATCCGGCACAGCATGTCGCTGAGGCCCTGCACCGCAAGGCCGATATCAAATCAGTTATTTCGCTTTCATCCAGAACATGAGTTGCCGAGAGATAAAAATGGGAGTCATCATGCTGAGCAATAACGGGGTTACCACCAACATGTATTTTTCCAAATTTTCTGTTCTCGCGGCTGCAATCGCACTCACTGGCTGTGCGGCGCATCCGGTAGCGTTGTCGATGGCCGATCGCAAAGCAACTCTCGCTGAAGACCAGCAGGCCATGTTCAGTGGCCAGCAGGCAGTGCAAGGGCCTATCTCGCTTGAGGAAGTCATGGCGCGTGCATTGAAATACAACCTTGATAGCCGCGTAAAGCTAATGGAAGAAGCTGTCGCTCAGCGACAACTTGATTTGTCGAATTTTGATCTGCTACCGAAACTGATTGCAGATGCTGGATATTCGCGTCGCAGTAACATACTGGGATCATCATCGCGCAGCGTGCAAACGGGCCAGCAATCACTGGAGCCGTCAACATCCACTGATACCAATGTACGCACTGCAGATTTGAATCTGTCATGGAATATTCTGGACTTCGGTGTCAGCTATTTTGGTGCCAAACAGCAAGCAGATCGCGTGCTGGCATTGCAGGAACGTCGTCGCAAGGTTGTCCAGTTATTGATGCAGCAATCGCGAGAAGCGTTCTGGCAGGCAGCAGGCGCGCAACGCTTACAGGATCGAATTGATCCATTGCTGACCAGAGCGCGACAGGCGATGGATGATTCACGAAAAATTGAAAATGGAAATCTGAAAGCACCATTGGAAGCATTGGCATACCAACGCGAATTGCTTGAACTGATATTGCAGTTTGAAAATCTGCGCGATCAATTGTCTCAGGCCAAACCTAAATTGGCAGCATTGATGAATCTTGAGCCTGGCAAGCCTTACGAGCTTGCGATACCGGAGATGGCGGAAGAGTTGCCGATCAATATTGCGCCAGATCGCATGGAAGAAACGGCATTGCTGAATCGCCCGGAACTGGTCGAGGCAAGGTATAACGAACGTATCGGTCTGAATGAAACACATCGCGCGATGGCAAAGTTGTTCCCGGGCGTCGAGCTGTCGTTTGGGCAGTACTACGACAGTAACAGCTATCTGGTAAACAACACCTGGAACAATGCGGGCATCAGAGTGAGCTGGAATCTGCTGAACCTGCTGAATGCCGGGCATATCAAAGCTGCCGCAAAGGCGCAATTCGAAGTAGCTCGTGAGCAGCGTTTGGCGGCAAATATTGCAGTGTTGACGCAGGTACATGTAGCGTGGGTAGACTTCGCCAGTCGCAAGCAACAATTCAAGCTGGTTCGCGAACTGAGTGGTGTGGAACAGCGCATGCTGGAACATACACGCAATGCCGCTGCCATGAATGCACAAGGTCAGCTCGTTGAAATCCGTGCTGCCACCAGCGCATTGATGTCGGAATTGCGTTTATATCAAAGCTATAGTGCCTATCAGGGTGCTTATGGGCAGATGCTTGCCACGTTGGGGATTGATCCTGTACCGAATGCACAGAACAATGATAGCCTGAACAAACTGGTAGAGACGATTCGCGCGCAATCTACACATCCATGAGATTATTGAAATTCGGTTTTTTAACCCTGGTGCTTGCAGGCTGGATACATGGCCATTGTTTTGCCGCTACTACATCGACAGAAGACAATGGCCGCATTCGTGCGCAGCTGGTATCACAGCATGATGTGCTGATCTCGAGTCAGGTCGAAGGCAAGATTGCGCAATTGCCATTCAAGGATGGCGATTCCTTTAAACGCGGTGACCTGCTGGTGGAGTTTGACTGCGAGCTGTACGAAGCGCAGCTGCAAAAAACAGAAGCCAGTGCGGATGCTGCCAGCAAGACATATGAAATCAATAAACAGCTGAGCACATTGCATTCGGTGGGCGAACTGGATGTGGAACAAGCGAAAGCTAAAGCCAAAGAGACCGCTGCCGAATCTGCTTACGTGCGAGCCATGGTCGATCATTGCCGTATTGTTGCACCATTCACCGGTCGTATTGCCAAACGGATTGCTGCGCAGTACGAATATGTTTCTGCTGGCAAGCCACTGTTACAAATTGTCGATGATAAAAATCTGGAACTTAAATTGATTGTTCCTTCTGGATGGCTGGCCTGGTTACGCGTCGGTACCGCAGTGCAAGTACACATGGATGATCTGAATGCCGATTACACTGCCAGCGTGACGCGTCTGGGTGCACGCATCGATCCAGTCAGTCAGACATTTGAAGTAACTGCTCAGATCAAAGGTGTTCGTCCCGAGTTATTGCCAGGCATGAGCGGCTGGGTGCAATTTCCACAACGAAAATGAATGCACATCTGAACTTCACAGAGACCGCGCTGGATTTAATGCCTTTGCTGCTGCTTGGCAAGCGTGCGCGTCAGGCTTCCAGTCCAGAAGAGCTGGGATTCATTGCTGTCAACGAAACGCGAGAGCTGCTTGACTATCGACAGGCATCACTATGGTTATCTACCGACGTGCGTGGTGTGGTGAGTGTATCTGGCGTCTCTCAACCCGATGTGTCCGGGCCGTACTTGCAATGGTTGTCTCGCGTTTTCAAAGCACAGCAAGGTGGGCTCACGCAAACTAAGGTTCTGGTTGCAAGTGATCTGTCGCCAGTAGTGGCTGAAGAGTGGGGGCAATGGTTGCCAGAGCATGCGTTGCTTATTCCATTGTTTGATCACAGCACAACACTATTGGGCGTGTTACTGCTGGCACGTGAGAGTGAATGGCAAGAAGCAGAGATAGCAGTGGCCACTGAAGCGGGGCATATCTATGCACATGCATTGTTCGCATTGCGTCCACATCAAGCCTGGTCTGTCACGCTGGGAAAATTTCTACGCTCACGTAAATGGATGCTGCGCGCAGCGTTGGCTGTGTTTATCGTCATGTGGTTGCCGGTTCGACTGAGTACTTTAATGCATGCCGAGGTCACACCGGTTGATCCGTTTGTCGTACGAGCGCCGCTGGAAGGAGTCGTGGATCGGTTTCAGGTTCAGCCAAATGAATTTGTCGCCGAAGGCGCGGCGCTATTCAATCTGGATACGACAGCACTACAAAGTCGCAATGCCACGGCACGCGAAGAATATGAAACTGCACGTGAACAGTATCGACAGAGTGCGCAGCTGGCAGTGACGGATGACAAGGCAAAGCTGGATATGACATTGCACAAGGGAGTGCTGGATCAGAAAGCCGTTGATCTTGCCTACACAGCCTCTCAACTTGAACGCGTACAAGTCAAGGCAGCACGCGCCGGCGTTGCCGTATTCGCTGACGTGCATGACTGGATCGGGCGCGCCGTTGTCACCGGTGAGAAAGTGATGATGCTTGCTGATCCAGGCAAAGTGGAACTAACTGCGCGCATGCCGGTGGGTGATCAAATCAATGTAGAGCCGGGCGCTGAAATTGTTTTCTATCCGCAGTCGGCGCCATTTACTTCATACGTTGCTGTCGTTGACAGCATCGCCTATCACGCCGAGCCTGCTGATGAGAATGTGCTGGCCTATCGCATTCGAGCACATTTTAAAACTGAATCTGATTTACCCAGACTGGGATTAATGGGCAGTGCACGTGTGTATGCGGGCAGAGTGCCGCTGGGTTATCTGTTGCTGCGTCGACCGCTGGCTGTGATACGGCAATGGTTGGCGTGGTAGTACGTGGCGTTGCATGAGCGACGAGTTACGCAAACAATCATTGCCACTGCTGCGTCAGGAGCTGACGCTGGCGGAGTCACCGACGGCGACAGACGGGTCACCAGCGTGGACCTTGTACGATCCTGCAGTACATCGCTTCTATCAATTGAGCTGGCCTGCTTTCGAGATACTGTCGCGCTGGTCATTGGGTACAGCAGAAGCCATTGTGGCCGCGGTGCGCCGCGATACGACCTTGAATATTGATGTTGAAGATGTGCAGGCATCAATGCAGTTCTTGATAGCGCATCAACTTGTTTACGGAAGTGATAGTGCGACGACGCAGCGCTTGCTGGGTGCGCAGCAACGAACCCGAGTTTCCACCGCCATGTGGTTGCTCCAGCATTACCTGTTTATCCGTATTCCACTATTCAGGCCCATGCCATTGCTGCGCCGACTGCTGCCTTACACGCAATGGATTTATCGCACTTCGTTCTGGAAGATCACCATTGTTGCCGCGATAACGGGTTTGTATCTTGCATCACGACATTGGGAAGAGTTTGTCCATACCTTTCGTGATTATGCAGGATGGCAAGGCTTACTGGGCATTGCCGTCGCACTCAGCTTCGCGAAAGTGCTGCATGAATTTGGACATGCATTAACTGCGTATCGCTATGGTTGTCAGGTGCCCACCATGGGTGTGGCGTTGCTGGTCATGTGGCCAGTGTTGTACACCGATACCAATGAAGCA
>DATAHE010000096.1:0-1581 GCA_036263355.1 Steroidobacteraceae bacterium
AGGTGCCGTCGCGCATCACAAACGGCTAACATTGCCGTTATTTCCGCGACTCCCCGGGTGAAACGTGTTTGACAAGCTGAGTGAACGTCTGCAAGGCGTGATGGATAGCCTGCAAGGCCGTGGCCGACTAACGGATGACAATATTGCCGATACCCTGCGTCAGGTGCGCATGGCATTGCTTGAGGCCGATGTTGCCTTGCCGGTGGTCAAATCATTGATCGATGCCATCAAGGCAAGAGTGGTTGGCACCGAGTTCGACAAGAGCTTTACGCCCGGGCAGATTCTGGTTCGAACCATTCACGAAGAACTGGTAAAGATTCTGGGCGAGGGCACACGCCCGATTAATCTGCGTGCACAACCACCAGTGGTGATTCTTCTCGCTGGTCTACAAGGTGCTGGTAAAACCACCACCGCAGGCAAGCTTGCTAAATGGTTGAAGGACAACGAACGCAAGAAAGTGTTGCTGGTTAGTACGGACGTGTACCGGCCTGCTGCTATTTTGCAGCTTGAAAGATTGGCGGCGCAGCTGCAAGTTGGATATCTCCCTTCTGATCCCAAAGAATCGCCGGTAACACTGGCGAAGAATGCGTTGCGCGAAGCGCAGCAATCCTTATATGACGTGTTGATTGTCGACACTGCAGGACGCTTGCATGTTGATTCCGAAATGATGACGGAAGTGCAGCAGATATCTGCTGCAGTGAACCCACTCGAAACGCTCTTCGTTGTTGACAGCATGGCAGGTCAGGATGCGGTGAATGCGGCCAAGTCATTTGGTGATGCGTTGAATCTTACCGGCGTGATTCTCACCAAGGCTGATGGTGATGCACGTGGTGGTGTGGCGTTGTCCGTAAGGCAGATCACCGGCAAGCCGATTCTGTATTTAGGTGTGGGTGAAAAATCAGAAGCACTCGAAGTGTTTCATCCCGAGCGTATCGCATCGCGCATTCTTGGTATGGGTGATGTGCTATCGCTCATGGAAGATGTGTCACGCAAGGTTGATCGTGAGCAGGCGGAAAAGCTTGCGAACAAACTGCAGAAGGGCAAGGACTTCGATTTCAATGATCTTCATGATCAGTTATCGCAATTGCAGAACATGGGTGGCTTGTCATCCTTGATGGAAAAGTTACCTGCCAAGCTGGCGGGGAAGGCAGCACAGGCCAATATGCCGGACGAAAAACAGATCAAGCATCAGATTGCGATTATTCGTTCGATGACTGCGAAGGAACGTCGCTATCCAAAATTGTTGGATGGTTCACGCAAGCGACGCATCGCTGCTGGCTCTGGTGTGGCGGTGTCTGAAATCAACAAGCTGTTCAAGAATTTCCAGGAAATGCAGAAGATGATGAAGATGATGTCCAAAGGCGGCGGCATGAGTAAGTTGATGCGGGCGTTTGGCGGCAAAATGCCTTTTTAGAACCTCTCTCAAAATTACTGCGCTCGATATTTTGTGCCCATACGGTGCTCAGAGTCCTCATGCATTTTCACATCCACTCCGGCTCCTGCGCTCCGGTTCTACACAAACTTTCATTGCTCGCTACGTTTTGAGCCAGGTTCTAGTCGATCATTCACGCTTTTCAGGGA
>DATAHE010000097.1:0-3387 GCA_036263355.1 Steroidobacteraceae bacterium
TGATGCCCTATCAACCCTTCTGCGATTTGCGCATGCACTTTGCCGGGGAAGATTCAGCGACTGACTATAGTCGTGTGTTGACACTAGATGATGCGACCGTTGTTACCACTTATTCTGTTGATGGCGTTCAGTTCAAGCGCGAAGCGTTTATTTCCTATCCCGATCAAGTACTCGTAATTCGACTAACTGCTAGCAAACCAGGCCAATTGAATTTTGATGTGGCGCTGGATTCTCCGCAGGCAGGTGTACAAGTTGAAGTTGGTGATCATCAGTTACATCTTTCAGGTCAAATACAACCACGCCAGAATCCGCCATTCAGCTGGACGGGATCGTGGGATAAGCCGGGATTGAAGTTTTCTGCCGCGTTAAAGGTGATTAACCAGGGCGGCTCAGTGACGCAGAACAATGGCAAGTTGCAAGTGGCCAACGCGAATGCAGTGACGCTAATCTTCAGTAATGCCACCAGTTTTAAAAACTATCGCGACATTACGGGCGATGCACAGAAAGCGGCGAATAGTTACGTGGACAAGGCATTCAAATATTCGTATAAGAAACTTAGAGAACGTCATGTTGCTGACTTTAATTCATTGTTCGCTCGGACCAGCTTGCGGCTCGGCAAAGATGAATCGAAAGAAAGCATTGATCAACGCATCAAGCAATTCGAAAGCAATAATGACCCCGCATTGATCGCGCTGTATTTCGAGTTTGGTCGTTACTTGCTGATCTCATCCTCACGTCCTGGTGGTCAACCCGCCAACCTGCAAGGCATCTGGAATCAGGACATGCGGCCAGCATGGAGCAGCAAGTGGACCACCAATATCAATCTCGAAATGAATTACTGGCAAGCTGATCTCGGTGACTTATGGGAAACCCAGCAGCCGCTATGGGATTTGATTCGTGATCTGCGAGAGACGGGAACTGACACCGCACGTGTGAACTATCATAGTAAGGGTTGGGTACTGCATCACAATACGGATTTATGGCGTTCGACAGCACCTGTCGATGGTTCATGGGGATTGTGGCCAATGGGTGCAGCATGGCTTGCCAATCAGATGTGGGATCATTACGAATTCAGTGAAGATAAAAAATTCCTGCGCGATGACGCATACCCCGCGATGAAGTCCGCTGCGGAGTTCTTGCTTGATTATCTGGTTGAAGCGCCTGCGGGTACTCCGTTCGCCGGTAAGCTGGTAACCAATCCATCAACATCACCTGAGAACAATTATCTCATCGACGGCAAGAAGGCGGGTCTCTCTTACGCAGCGACGATGGATATTCAGCTGATTGATGAGTTGTTCAAAAATGCGATTCGCGCTGCGACACTATTGAACATCGATCCCGCATTGCGCGATCGATTAACGCAAACAATGAGTCGTCTGCCACCTTTGCAGGTTGGCAAGCGCGGTCAATTGCAGGAATGGATCGAAGATTACGAAGAAACGGAACCGCATCATCGCCATGTTTCGCATCTCTATTCTTTATATCCCGGCAATGGCATTCGTTTGCAGTCCACACCACAGTATGCGGCGGCATCGCAGAAAACACTGGAGATGCGTGAAGATGGCGGTACAGGCTGGTCAACGGTATGGCGTGTCGCGCTATGGGCGCGATTGAATAATCCTGAACATGCTTACAACAATCTCAGGATACTGATGAACACCAGTACCTTGCCTAACATGTTTGATCTCTGTCCACCATTTCAGATTGATGGCAATCTCGGCGGGCCCGCGGCGATTGCAGAGATGTTGATACAAAGTGGTAGCAACGAGATTACGTTGTTGCCAGCCTTGCCTACGCAATGGCCGGAAGGTGAACTGAGCGGCGTAAGAGTGCGTGGCGGCATCAAGGCCGATATCACCTGGCACGATGGTCGCTTGAGCAAGGTGACTTTACGTGCCGATAAAAAGCTATCTGCAAAGAAACAATATCGTGTTGTTTATGCAAATCGCTCAGCCACAGTTGATATTCGTGCCGGGCAATCCATTCAACTGGATGCTGGTCTGCATGTAAGTCGATAAAGTTGATAGTCATCGTAATAGTGATCGGGGGATCGAAGTGAATAAATTAATGAACAAACTCAAGTTATTTTCCGTGACAACTGCGTTACTGGGCATGTTCGCAACGTCATCAGTTATCGCTCAGGTTAAGACCGAGGCTCCACCTGTGGTAGAAGGCGCAGAGCCCGTGACGGTCGAACGCATCAAGGTGCACAGCGCAGCCGTCGAAGGCAACCTGATGGGCGAAAGCGCAGATCGTGACGTGATTGTCTTTCTGCCGCCGGGTTATGCGAAAAACAAGAAACAGCGTTATCCCGTTGTGTATGCACTGCACGGTTACTTCATTAGCGCGGAACAATGGATCGGCGAGATTCATGTACCACAAACCATCGAAGGTGCCTTTGCCAGTGGCGCTAAAGAGATGATAGTTGTATTTCCGAACTCGAAGAATGCTTACAACGGGTCGATGTACTCAAGCTCCGCAACGACGGGTGATTTCGAAAACTTTATTACGCATGACGTCGTTCAGTACATTGATGCGCACTACAGAACAATCCCTAATCGTAGTGGTCGGGGTTTGGTTGGACATTCCATGGGTGGCTACGGTGCAAGTCGTATCGGCATGAAACACGCCGATGTGTTCGGCAGTCTCTACTTAATGAGTCCTTGCTGTCTTTCTGCGCGTGATGCAGGTCCGTTCAATGCCGAGATTCAACAGCAACTGGAATCCATTAAATCACCAGCCGAATCGGAAAAAGTTAATTTCATGGTGCGCGCCACCTTTGCAGTTGCTGCAGCATGGTCACCGAATCCTAATAATCCGCCGCTGTATCTGGATCTGCCTTACAAGAATGGTGAAGTGCAGAAAGATGTGATCAGCAAGTGGGCTGCCAACGCGCCGCTATCATTTGTTGATCAATACATCGGTGAGCTGAAGAAGTACAAGGCTATCTCCATCGACGTCGGTGACCAGGACGGATTAAAAGTCGACACCGAAAAGCTGCACAACGTTCTAGACTCATACCACGTCGCCAATGCTTTCGAGATCTATTCCGGTGATCACACCAACCACGTTGCATTCCGCATTCAGAACAATGTAATCCCGTTTTTCAGCAAGACGCTTTGCTTCACCGAGTGCGGGTCGAGCAAATAGACTTCGTCTTTAGCAGGGTGCTTCCTCATTTAAAGTACCTTATCGGGCGCATCGCGAGATGCGCCCTTTTTATGAACAGTTGCATGGATGATTTCGCCAGCTCGCCAGATCAGGTTAGTATCGGCATGTTGTAGTGACTTTCAGTTTTGACCGCAGCCACGATAACAGTTGCTCACAGGATCAATAACTCAGGTGCATATCATGTCTCGACATGCAAGGCAGAAAATTCTCATTTCT
>DATAHE010000098.1:0-2895 GCA_036263355.1 Steroidobacteraceae bacterium
TCCATGACGCGCATGCTGGATCGTCTGGAAGAGAAGGGCGTTATCGGTCGCGAACGTTGTCCCGATGATCGTCGCGTTGTGAACATTCGCCTTACCGACTCAGGTGCGCATGATTATCCAAAGTGGCGTGAAGAAGTACGAGGTCGCTTAAGCGATATCTTTGATGTGTTATCTAATGACGAACAGACGTTACTGCGTTCGTTGCTGAACAGGTTGATCAAGTAGCGCCTATGTCCGATTATTTCTGAGCGAGTGATCGCGGTAATTGCCTCCCGTTTCACCGCATCGTGGTTCACTACCAGTTAAAGTCTTCCACCGTGATTTGTTTGCCGCATAACATTGCATCGGCGACCAGTTGCAATGGCGTTACATCCACATCAATGCCGTGCTCGGTAACTAACTCCGCGAAGCGTTTATAAAGGTTGGGATATTCCTGATCCTGCGCAGTGATGATCGGCGCGCCGTTCACAAACATTAACGCGCCACCATTCGAGAGCTTCAGAACACCATCATTAGTTTGTACTTCAATGTCCCAGCTTTGTGGGCCAGTCTGTCTGAAATCAAACTCTGCGTGAATCGGTGCACCTTGCGATTCCATCGCAAGATTGGCTGCGATGGGAGTGGCTCGATTGGCAGGGATAAACAATTCTGCTGATTTCAGGCGAACTGCTTTCGGCAAAATACGTGTTACTACAGAGATCGCATTGATGCCTGGATCAAACACGCCCAATCCACCGGATTGCCATATCCATTCCTGACCGGGATGCCATACACGAACATCTTCCTTCCAGTTGATGCTGACTTTAATTGGCGCGCGAGCTGACAACCATTCTCTTGCACGCTCAATGGCGGTTGCTTCGCGTTAATGCCATGTGGCAAATAGTGAAACGCGATGTGCCTTCGCAATTTCTACCAATGCATTCACTTCACTAACCGTTACACCCGGCGGCTTTTCCAGCATCACATGCTTGCCACGCTGTAATGCCGATGCTGCTACATCAAAACGTACCTGTGGTGATGTGCAAATGGAAATGGCATCAAGGTCCGGTACTGCATCCATCAAGCTCGCTACATCCGTGAAGTGGCGGGTTCCTTCCAGCTTGCTACGTGGACTCGCAACGGCAACCAGTTCGTAGTTGCTGTTATTGCGCAGCGCAGGAACATGCTGATCATGCGCAATTTTTCCCATCCCTACGATGGCGATCTTGATGGTTTTCATACAACGGTCATCACTTGAAAGGAGATAAATCGATATGTTGTTTCAACCTATCGATTTACTTGCCAGATTTGTATTCACCATCAAAGCGATGCGGAACACTTGATTGCTGATTCTGTTTCAACAGTGCCGGCAATAATGCATCGGGCAGATCCTGATAGCACACGGGACGCAGGAAGCGTTCAATGGCCAAGGTACCTACCGAGGTACTGCGTCCATCGGAGGTAGAGGGGAAGGGGCCACCATGCACAATGGCATGCGACACTTCCACGCCCGTTGGCCAGCCATTCGCGAGAATACGCCCCGCTTTGCGTTCCAGTGTCGGTAGCAACCGGGCGGCGAGTGCATGGTCTTCTGCATCAACGTGCAATGTAGCAGTCAGTTGTCCTTCAAGCTTCTCCAACACATTCAACAGTTCTGCTTCATCCTTGCAGCGTACCAGTAATGAAGAGGAACCAAACACTTCATGTGTCAGCGCTTCGTTCTTTAACACTTCAGATGCGTTTACGGTAAAGAATGCAGCGCGACCGCAGTTCATCGCTGTTGATTCAGCGCCACGTGCAACGACATTAACGCCTGGCTGAGCTTTCAATTGCTCCACACCTTTTTCGTATGCATCGTGAATACCTGCAGTCAACATTACAGCTGGCGTTACAGCTGACACGGCCTTGCCTGAAGCAGTAATGAATTGTTCCAGCGCAGGACTGTCGATTGCAATCAAGAAGCCAGGGTTGGTACAGAACTGACCCACGCCCATCGTCAACGAAGTCACGAAATCGGCTGCGATTTTTTCTGCACGATTTTTCAAAGCGCCTGGTAATAACACCACTGGGTTTATGCTGCTCATCTCAGCATAAACGGGAATCGGTGTCGGACGTGAATTGGCAATGTTGAACAATGCCATGCCACCGCTGCGCGAACCCGTGAAGCCAACAGCCTTTACAACGGGATGAGCGACGAGCGATGAGCCAAGTTCTCGTGAGTTGCCATTGAGCAAGGAGAAAACGCCTTCAGGCAGCTTGCAGGTTTTTACTGCTGCTGCGATAGCAGAAGCAACCAGCTCACTGGTGCCCAGATGTGCAGAGTGACCTTTCACAATCACTGGACAACCTGCCGCCAGTGCGGATGCAGTGTCGCCACCCGCGACAGAGAAGGCCAACGGAAAGTTGCTGGCGCCAAAGACAACTACTGGGCCAACTGCGATCTTGCGCATGCGCAAGTCAACGCGAGGTAATGGTTTACGTTCAGGCAATGGAGGATCGATGCGGATGCCTTGCCAGCCTTGCAGGCGCAGCTCGGTTGCAAACAGTTTCAATTGGTTGACGGTACGACCGCGTTCTCCGGTAAGGCGAGCCAATGGCAATCCGGTTTCTGCATTAGCGCGTTCCAGCAATTCATCACCGAGCCCCATAATGTTGTCGGCAATAGTCTCCAGAAACTTCGCACGTGTTTCGCTATCGAGATTGCGATAGGTGTCGAAGGCTTCATTTGCCAGCGCGCAAGCGCGATCGATTTCTGCGCGACCTGCGGCACTGAAAGCGGGTTGCAAGGTTTCGCCGGTGGCGGGATTTTTTGCGAAGACTGTTTCGGTCTTGGCGACGCGTTGTGCGCCTACGAACAATTCACCTGAAATCGGCATTGCCTTCTCCGTACGATCAAACGGTAAATGATGGTGCGAC
>DATAHE010000099.1:0-4539 GCA_036263355.1 Steroidobacteraceae bacterium
CACGGGCGCAATGGCAGTCGAAGGATTCATGCGCAACCAGATCGCACGACCCGACAAGCAAACGCTATCCAGCCAGTTCGGATCGTAATCATGCATCCGTACTGGCAATACATCGCTTTCCCAGGCGGCGGCAGCAACAGCTACACCTTCCAGTTGCTCGACGATACCCGCCAATGCTTCCACGCCTTGCGGTCGTGGTTCGCGAACCACACCCTGCCATTGCAACAGGAAGCGCATAAAGGTCGCGGCACTCACTGGTTCAATTTCAGCGCGCAATGTCTGAATAGTGTGACGATGAATGCGAGCCAGCAATCGACGTTCGCACCATTCCAGTTGTTTAAGCTGTGTGGCATCTGGCGTGAATTGACCACGCATCGCAAAGCCCTGCGCTTCCAGTGCCAGCAGTGCCGCATCAATATGCGACGCGGTGATCATCAATTGTTGTGACAACGAGATCGTTGTCACCGGACCGCTGGCTTGTAAACGTCCGCGAAGCAATTCAATGATGGCATCGCTGCGATCCCAGCTTTGCGATGCGTACTCTTCTGGTACCACGTGTTCTGGTGTCACACTAATGCCTGCATAGACCGCACGGATCATCGGCAGCTTTTCTGTTGCCACTACAAGTGATACGTTTTCAAAGCGGCATCGTGTCGCACGACCGGCTTGGACCAGCTGATCAAACAACAATGACCAGCCGCTATTGATCACTTCGCTTTCAGTACATAGGCCTAGTGACATCAATGCATCATGCAGCTCATCCACATTCTCAACACTGGGCCACGCTTCATCACGCACTAATGAAATGGCATTGGGGTCCAACTTGCCAAACTCTGCAGCCGTTTGTGGATCGAGCCAACGACGACTGGCTACAGCTTGCGTGCGCCGTTCTTCAAGTGGCGCATCATCCAGAAACGCATAGGGCTTGGCGCTTAAGATTTCCTGTGACAACGGTGAAGGCGTCGGCAAGTCACAGGCCCGCACTTTAATTGATCCACTCTCCAATCCTTTGAGTACGTTTTCCAGTCCTTCAATATCCATCGCTTCGTGAAGGCAATCGTGAATGGTTTGCTGTACCAGTGGATGATCAGGAATCTCGCGATCACCCTGGATATTTTCAAGACAGGCCAGTTGATCTGGAAATACTACGGAGATCAGATCTTCTGAAGCCATGCGTTGCAGCGGTGCAGGAGTTCGCTTGCCACCTCGCGATCGCTGAATCGCTAAAGAAATGCTGCTGACCCAGCGCCAGCGCGTGGTGAACAATGGCGAATCCAGCATGGCCTGAATCAGAATGTCTCGCACCGTATTCGAGTTCAGATACTTTGCTACTTCGGCCAGTGCAAAACTATGTGTCTCGCCCAGTGAAAGAATCACTGCATCTTCCGTTGCTGCAGCCTGCAATTCGAAATTGAAGCTGCGGCAAAAGCGTTTACGCAATGACAATCCAAATGCGCGATTAACGCGTGCGCCCCATGGCGAATGAATCACCAGCTGCATGCCGCCGCTCTCATCAAAGAATCGCTCCAGCACCAGACACTGTTGTGTAGGCAGTTCCTGCAACATGGCTTTGGCTGCGGCGAGATAGTCGACAATCTGTGCGGCCGCATGCGGCGGCAAAGAGTGTTGCGTTAGTAGCAGATCGCGACAGGCTTGCAAATGCGTTTCATCAATTGTTGTTAACGCTTCGTTTATTTCAGTACGCAGACGTGACACGGCCTGAGACAATTCATTGCTGCGTGCTGGCGCTTCGCCCAACCAGAATGGCAGTGTCGGCGGCTGACCTTTGGCATCTTCAACACGAACGGCGCCGGACTCTACACGCAGTATTCGATATGACGCATTACCTAACTGAAAAATATCGCCCGCCTGACTTTCAATCGCGAAGTCTTCGTTCAATGTGCCAATGAACGTTTCCTGTGGTTCAAGAACGACCCGGTAATCTGCAACATCAGGTATAGCGCCACCGCAGGTGATTGCAGTCAGTCGAGCGCCTTTGCGTGCGCGTAATTGTTTGTTCACCGCATCGCGATGCAGGTACGCGCTCTGTCGTCCGCGTCGAGTCGCGAATCCATCAGCAAGCATACGTGTGACATCATCGAACTCGTTGCGACTTAAATGACGATAGGGCCATGCACGGGTGACGAGTTGATACAGCTCGTCTTCATCCCATTCGCGTGCTGAGACTTCTGCCACAATCTGTTGCGACAGCACGTCCAGTGGTTGTTGTGGAACAATTAATTTATCCAGTTCGCCGCGATGCACTGCATCGAGCAATGCCGTGCATTCAATTAACTCATCACGGCTTAACGGAAACAATCTTCCTTTAGGCACGCCCGTCACCGAGTGATTGGCACGACCCACGCGCTGCAGAAAGGCAGCAATGGAACGTGGTGATCCCAACTGACACACCAGATCCACATCACCAATATCAATACCCAATTCAAGTGATGCAGTGGCAACTAGCACTCGCAGCTTGCCAGCTTTCAAACGCTGTTCCGCATCAAAGCGAGTTTCCTTTGACAAGCTACCATGATGCGCGGCGACATACTCTTCACCGAGTCGCTCGGTCAGTTGTCGTGCGACACGTTCGACCATGCGGCGCGTGTTGGAGAAGATCAGTGTGGTGTGATGCTCGTCGATTAACTTGGCCAGTTTGTCATACACGTTCTGCCACACATCATTCGACATCACTGCTTCCAGTGGCGCGTCTGGCAGCTGAATTTGCAGATCGCGTTCGCGGATATGACCACTGTCGACAATGACGCAGCCAGACTGAATATCCTGTTGCGTCGATTTTGAAGCGTCGCCCACGAGAAAGTTGGCGATATCTTCAATTGGCTTTTGCGTTGCCGACAATCCAATACGTTGAACCCGATGTGCACACAGCGCACTTAATCGTTCCAGAGACAGCATCAAGTGGGCACCGCGCTTACTGGTGGCTACGGCATGAATTTCATCAATGATGACCGTGCGTGTTGTTGATAGCAGCTCACGCCCTGATGCACTGGTTAATAACAGATACAACGATTCCGGCGTCGTGACTAATATATGCGGTGGCCGCTTACGCATTGCCAAGCGCTCAACATGCGATGTATCGCCAGTGCGGACTTGCGCACGAATCTCTGCCGCTGCAAATCCCTGCGCCATCAACTCTTCGGTAATGCCTTGCAACGGAAGTTGCAGATTACGCTCGACATCATTCGATAACGCTTTAAGCGGCGAGATATAAACCACCTGTGTTTGATTCTCCAGCCAACCCGTAGCAGCTTGTCTTACCAAAGAGTCAATGGCTGTTAAAAATGCTGCGAGTGTTTTACCGGAACCGGTCGGCGCTGCGATTAATGTATGTGAACCGCTCTGAATCGCTGGCCACGCGTCCATCTGCACCGTGGTTGGCGTGTTGAACACACGACCAAACCATTGCTGAACGGCAGGATGGAAATGGGAGAGAGGCATGATCAAAATATAACGCGACTTGGCTAAGACTCAAAAATATTTTCTCTGTGATACCTCAAGAAGCGTTCATCTGGCAAAAATCTTTCTGGCGATGTGATCCGAAAGCCCTCGTAGTTAATTAATGATTTTTCCAAAAAGGGACTTTTTGCCTTAAGTAACTTTTTCGACGCGTGAACTTTGAGTTCTTTCGAAATTGTAATCAACCCTAAGTCGAATGCTTTGTCATGTAGTGTGGACAAGCACAAGCCGTTGCTTGGATTTAACCGATTTTCTTGGTCAACGCGCCAAGGCTTTATATGGCTCGCCACAAGTAAAGACGAGATATTCAATCCAGAAATGCAGCATTGGGAGTTATAAGCGCTCAACACTGCTTTACGAAAAATTTGCTGTCCTATTCGTATTTTAATGACGGCATCCTTGGTAAGCCCTTCAAAGTTGAGTGGCACATCAGAGTTTGGCATTGAAACACTAACCGACAAACTAGCGCCGAGGCTTTCTAATGCCGCGCAAGCTTTTATTTCAAACTGTTCCAGATTTCCCTGCATTTCTAACCACATTCTTTCATCAGCAGCCGATGAACCAGACAGCCCTTTTCGCCCTGATTGTGTTATTTCGGGATCCAAACTCGCAATGTTGCTGAGCTTCATTGCTAAAGCACCGGGCGTACGACCAATTAATTTCGCACACCTGATGATCTCTGGATTGCTCTGATCGAATTTTCCGAAAGGAATATGAAGATAAAGCGCAAAAGCAATGAGCAATTGCTCGTCAGTCCATTTGAGATGCTTTGCCATGTGTTGAAGCCTACTGCTTCTTCGCCCTCTGAATTCCATCAAACATTGAGAACACCCACGGGCGGAAGGCAAGTAGCAATGCAACGCTGCGTTTCTGTTTCAACGGCAAGTGACGATCAAGCGCTGCATAGTCTGCGAACTCACGCGACAGTTGTTCCAGCTTGCGAAACAACAACTGAACAGAAGCATCAGATAACTCTGCAGTGCAAAACTGCAATGATTCGTCTGCACCAGTGAAGTCAGAATGCAGAAACTCTGCTTTGACTTGTCGCTCATATACTCGACG
>DATAHE010000100.1:0-2199 GCA_036263355.1 Steroidobacteraceae bacterium
GAATCTTGATACCAATCGCAATGCCGTGATGCCGGTACTCAGTAATGTGTATGGCGATGCCGAGGCGCGCATCTGGTTGCAACGCTGGCGCATCTTCTTCATGGCCTGCGCCGAATTGTTTGGTTACAACAATGGACAGGAATGGTGGGTGAGTCACTACCTGTTCGAACGTACGGCGACCTAATGCAAGCCGTTAACTCTCAACAGTCCGTTGTCGATGTGCCTGTAGGGTTGGACACCAAGTGGGTGGTGGCAAATTTTGTGGTGTTCCAGATTGCATGGTTTACCTGTATTGGATCAGTGGCGCGTAATCTGTCTTCACTGGGTCTTGCAGTGATTGCGATTGCCGTCGGCATTCATCTGATATCGGTACGCAATCGTGCTAATGCATTGTCATTGGCCGCCGCCAATTTACTAATCGGCATCATCATTGAATCAATACTGGCAATGACACACGCAACTCAATTTGATCACAGCGCATTGGCAATCGGCTCGGCACCGCTGTGGATGATTGCGATGTGGGCATTATTCTCCACCACCTTGAATGTCTCCATGCGCTGGCTGCGTGGCAGGTATGTGCTTGCTACGGTGCTCGGTGCGGTAGCGGGTCCATTGTCCTATCTCGCGGGAAGCAAGATGGGTGCATTGAGCTTACCGCTTGATTATTCGCTACTCATCATTGGCACATGCTGGGCGGCTGCGATGCCCTTGCTGTTGCTGTCAGCAAAAAAATGGGATGCGATGGCATGAGCAACGTCGTCGCGACATGGCTGTGGGGATTGTGGCCGATATCGTTATTGGCAGTCGTGGCATGGGGCGTTTGCACCATGAAGCGCAATGTCGGGCTGATTGATATCTTCTGGTCACTATTTCTTTTGATTGCCGGAATCAGCTTTACGTTGACCTCCATCGAGCTGAGCGCTACTGCATGGCTGGTGTTGTTATTGCTTACTGCATGGGCACTGCGTCTTGCTGTGCATCTTGCTATGCGTAACTGGTCGGCACCCGAAGATCATCGCTACCAGGAAATACGTGCGCGCAATCAACCCGGCTTTGAATGGAAAAGTATTTATCTGGTGTTTCTATTGCAGGCGGTGCTCGCATGGATTGTTTCTGCATCGCTGGTTGCTGCGATAACTAGTCAGAACCTCAATCAAATGCTGGTTTATTCTGGCGCAATACTTGCCCTGTTTGGCTTTCTATTCGAATCGACTGCTGACCTGCAGCTGACTCGCTTCCGAGCGAATTCAGCCAATCGCGGACAAGTGCTGCAAACAGGCCTGTGGAAGTACACACGTCATCCCAACTACTTTGGTGAATGCTGCTTCTGGTGGGGCATGTTCCTGATGGGTGCCAGCCTCAGTACGTTATGGACATTGATATCGCCATTGTTGATGACGGTGCTGTTGATGCGCGTCTCTGGTGTCGCCTTGCTGGAAAAGAGTATCTCTGATCGACGTCCTGCGTATCGCGATTATGTGGCGCGCACTAACGCATTCTTTCCCGGCCCACCGAAGGAATTGCCATGAAGCGGCAGCTCATCATGCTGTGCTGTCTTGCATTTTATGCATCACTGACTGCTGCGAAGGAATGGGACTTTCGTGTGTCGCTGGGCGATCACGAGATTGGCCGTCATAGATTTGTGCTGGAAGAAAACGGCGTTCAACGGAAGTTGAATAGCGAGGCATCGTTCGATTATCGATTATTGTTCTTCAGTGCCTTTCGCTATGACCATCGCGCAATGGAAGTGTGGCGTAACGATTGTTTAAATGCGCTGACTTCCAACACAACAACCAATGGGAAGGGCGAGCAGGTACAGGCACGTATTGTGGAAGACCGGTTGCATGTAGAAGACGGCAGCAGAAAAAACGATTACGACGGTTGCGTCAAAACCTTTGCATACTGGAATCCGGAGATTCTCAAGGAGAGCCATCTTTTGAATAGTCAGACGGGCGAATACATGCCCGTGATCATCGATAAGCTGAGCGATGAGACGATCAATGTGCAGGGGACGCAAAAGCTCGCAGAGCGTTATCACATCAAGGGCAACAAGCTGAGTATTGATGTGTGGTACGTCGGTCGTGAATGGGTGGCGCTGCAAGCAGATACCGGCGGCGGGCGCATGTTGAAATATCAATTGAGGTGAACCGTGCGTGCATTACAAACTCTCTTCATTCCTTTCATTCTTCTATTGCAGGC
>DATAHE010000101.1:0-3242 GCA_036263355.1 Steroidobacteraceae bacterium
CACACAGCGAAGCTTCTGAATAGAAGTTCGTTACCAATCAACACATACACCAACGAAACTTTGCCGAGATGTCGGCAAGTTTGATCGAAGTGAGAAGGGCAAATGAACAGAATCAATCTCCATCCCAGAAAGTCAGCATGGATAACGCTGCTGGCGCTAAGCGCGTTGACGGCAGCATGCGGTGGTAACGCAGAACGAAAACCCATTTTGGGTACCAGCGTCGCGGCACTTGCACCAACAGTAACGGTTGCTGCGCCTATAGATAATGCAACTGGCGTTTCAATTAGCGCACCTGCCATTCAAGTTACATTTAATGAATCAATGGCACCAATTACTGGTGCAGCAACATTCACTGTTACCTGTGCAGCACCTTGCACCAATGCAACTGGAACAGTGGCGCTGGATTCAACCAATAAAATTGCAACGTTTACGTTAACACCTGCAACGACGCTTTCACCACTCACCCAATACGCGATTACGGTCACCGCTGCTCGCAGTATTGCTACGGGATTGCCTCTGGCAACTCCATTCGTTTCGCACTTTATCACTGCGGGTACGTCAGCTGATTCGACCCGACCACGAGTGACCGCCACATCGCCAGCGACAACGACTCCGGGGCCAACAACCGGTGCGCCGACTAATGCGGCTATCAGCGTTGCGTTTACCGAAGACATGATTCCCGCAACGATCACGACTGGCACAGCATTCACAGTGACCTGTGCTTCGCCTTGTGTATCTCCTGTGGGTAGTGTCGTTACTTATAACGCTGCCACTCATACGGCCATTTACACGCCAGCCGCCGCGCTTGCAGCAGCCACCACGTACACCGCAACTATTACTACAGCGGCAACAGACATGGCAGGCAACGCGTTGGCAGGCAATCAAGCCGCATTGCCTGCATCCAGTAACTATATTTGGACCTTTACTACTGGCGCGGCAGTTGCACCGGCCAACGTGACTATTGTTTCTACCAGTCCCACAGCGAATCAAACGACGGTCTGTCCAAGTGCAACTGTCAATGCCACGTTCAGCACGCGGATGAATCCTGTTTCAATCAACGCGGCTAACTTCACTGTGACAGGACCCGCATCAACGGTGGTCACTGCCACATCCATCTCAATCGACGCAAGCACCGGTCGTACCGCGACGTTTACGCCACAAAGCGCGCTCACCAGCGGTGTGGTTTATACGGCAACGATTATGGGTGGCGTTAATGGTGTGAAGGACTTGATCATTCCTGCCAACACCATGGTAAGCAACTTGACCTGGAGCTTCACAGCAGGTCCTGCAACCGGAAGTTGTGTTGTACCGGTTGCACTGGCAACGGCTGCACCTTACGGGATGTTTGGTGGTAGTGCTGGTATGACCAATACTGGAATCAACACGGTGATCAATGGCGACATCGGCACTATTGCGACGACCACTTCGTCCATCACGGGCTTTCACGATACAGCGGCTGATATTTATACCGAATCACTGGCAAACATTGGTTCAGTGAATGGCAAGATTTATACCTGTACCACGTCTACTACGGGTCCAACCTCCACAACGACTAATGCCGTCTCATGTGCTGTTGCTACTCAAGCACGCCTCGATGCGCAAACTGCCTATCAAGCACTGGTCGCGAAACCATCGGGTGCGAATCCGGGTGGCAACTTGGCATCATTGACGCTCGCCCCTGGTGTGTATACGGCGCCTGCAGGTTCGTTTCTAATACAAGGTGGCGATCTGACATTAGATGCACAAGGCGATACCAATGCAACCTGGGTTTTCCAGATGGCAACGACACTCACTGTCGGTGGCCCAGGAGCAGCTGCGCCGCAAAGCATCATTCTTGCTAACGGCGCACAAGCAAAGAATGTGTTCTGGCAGGTTGGCAGTGCTGCCACGATCAATGCTGCCGGTGGTGGAACGATGGTTGGCACCATCATCTCGCAATCAGGAGCTGCATTTTCCACTCTCGGTAATACCGCGCTCGTCACGCTGAATGGCAGAGCGCTATCACTGGGTGCCTCAGTCACCTTGGTGAACACCGTCATAAACGTGCCTGCTCCTTAATCAGCAACTAACAATTTCCGGAGAATCCAAATGAAGTTATCAAATCTCTCACGGACGCTGTGTATGACAGCGTTCGCCATCACCACGGCGTCAGTGTCCGCGGCAGAACCCGGTGGCTATATCGGCGGCAACCTTGGGCAGTCACATGCAAACATGGATAACGATGGCATCGCACGGGGTCTATTGTCCAGTGGTATCACGGCCACCTCGATCACGGTGCATGAGCGCGATCTTGCTTATAAATTATTCGGTGGATATCAGTTCAGTCGATATTTTGCAATTGAAGGTGGTTACTTCGATCTTGGTAAATTTGATTTCACCGCTAATACAATTCCCGCAGGAAGCCTGACCGGCAATATCAAACTTAAGGGTGTTAATGTTGATGCGGTTGGCTTTGCGCCGTTTACCGATAATTTTTCTGGTTTTGCACGCATTGGCGTAAGCAGTACAAGAGCGAAAGATTCATTCGCAGGGACTGGCGCAGTTAATGTGCTTAATCCACAACGCAGCGAACGCGCAGCCAATATCAAGTTTGGACTGGGTCTTGAATATAAAGTATCCCAATATTTGGGATTGCGCGGTGAAGCAGAACGCTATCGAGTGAATGATGCCGTGGGTAACAAAGGTGATGTTGACCTCGTTTCGATGGGAGCGGTACTTCGCTTCGGCCATAAGTCTTCGCTGCCAATGCATAAAGCAATGGCCGAGCCTGTGTATGTCGCGCCGCCAGCGCCGGTGCTGGTAGTAGTGCCCATCCCGGTGCAAACTCAGCAATACTGCAGCATTCTCGATTTTCAGTTTGAGATCAATCAGGACGATATCCAGCGAGAAGAGAAGGAAAAGTTCGCAGTGGTTGGCAGATTTCTGAACAAATATCCGAGTACAACTGCAGTGATTGAGGGTCACACTGATAATGTTGGTAGCTCAGAGAGCAACATAAAGTTGTCACAGCGTCGCGCGGACAGCGTGGTGAGTTACCTGGTGAGTGATCTTAATGTTGCGCCTTCAAGATTGAAGGCCGTTGGTTACGGCGAAACACGCCCAATAGCCGACAATGCAACTGAAGAAGGCAAGCGACTCAATCGACGTATTGGTGCAGTGATTGCATGTGCAACCGACATCGAAGGTCTGTCTGTAAAACCTGCAAGAGCCACCATGGCACTGCAGATTGAGTTTGACCGGAA
>DATAHE010000102.1:0-3085 GCA_036263355.1 Steroidobacteraceae bacterium
CATTGAATTCAATTGTCGCTTTGGTGATCCCGAAGCACAGCCTGTGATGACAAGATTGAAATCTGATTTGACAGCGTTGTGTGACGCGGCACTTGATGGAAAGCTGGATCAAATCAGCGCTGACTGGATTCAACAAGCTGCGATTGGCGTAGTGCTAGCGGCTGAGCAATATCCTGAGACACCGCGCAAAGGCGATGTCATCACCGGTCTTGATGCTGCTGCAAAATTACCTGGCAAAGTATTCCATGCGGGCACGACCTTGAATGGTAACGACGTCATCACCAATGGCGGCCGCGTGCTATGCGCCGTGGGCACGGGTGACACCGTTAAAGCTGCGCAGCAACAGGCGTATGCACTCGCCGATGTCATCAAATGGCAAGGCGTTCAGTATCGACGAGACATTGGTTACCGGGCAATTGCACGGGAAGAAAAGTAAAACGGTGCGCTGGCAGGCGGATACGGCAAACCGCTTCAGTATCATTATCAGCGCCATTGTTGTTGATACAGTTCGTTGGCATTCAACAGGGTTGAAACCTTGGAGCGAGCGTGGGATAGTCCATCCACTCCTTACTCTTTGACTCTTCTGAGGTGCTTAACGATGATGGCAACTCAACATCGCAAGAGAGCAACGCCAGTCTGGCGTGTAGGAACATACTGCTTTGTCAGCATACTGATGGCAGCATGTTCGCCGCCTTCTGAACAAGCCCAGCAAAGTACTTCAGTGTCGTCTTCCTCTACGGCATCAGAAGCTTCGATGACAACCAGTTCACCCAGTGAGCCATTATCCATGTCGTCGACGTCCTCTATTGAGCCCAGTTCCACTTCGTCGAAATCAGGCGCGAGCAAATCGACAAGTCAAAGCACCTCCAGCAATTCGCAAAGCAGCATTGCATCGAGCCAATCAAGTCAATTGCAGTCAAGTCATATGATTGATGTGCCTGCAACATCACATGAAAACGCAGCGGTGAGTTCATCATCAGCAGCTGCTGCGCCATCGAAAACCGCACCACCTGCTGAGGCTGCGGCGAATACCGCTTCGCTGGATCTGGATTCACTTGAACAGCGCTTGCGCGAAACCAAGGCCATTGGTGTGTTTACTAAGCTCTCATTAAAAAATCAGGTGGACGATCTATTGAATGACTTCAAGACTTTCTATGGTGGCAAGTCCAAACTGGTATTGACCGATCTGAGGCAGCGCTATGATCTGCTGGTAATGAAAATATTGACGCTATTGCAGGACTCGGACACTCGACTTGCGGCCGACATCCGTTCGTCTCGAGAAGCCATCTGGGACATTCTGCAAGACCGAGAAAAGTTCTCAAAAATTTCTTAACCCATTTTTCCGAGGAGTTAATGACATGAAAGGCCGTATAGTTGGTTTCTCTGCAATTGCGGTAACGATGCTTGGCAGTCACGCTTTCGCTGCTGATGACGCATTTGCCAAAGACCTGAAGGCAACCATTGCGTTGCAAGGCATGCCGTGCAGCGAAGTGGCAGAAGCAAAGCGCAATGCCGACAGCAACTACAATGTCTCGTGCAAAGATGGCAACCGCTATCATGTTTACGTGAATGACAAAGGTCGTGTGATCGTTCAGAAGCTATAAGCAAAGCAAGAATAAACAGGCGCCAATCATGAAGAATATAATTTTGTGCCTCGTGCTGCTTACTAGCGGCGCGTTGTTCAATGGCGCCGTGTTAGCCGAAGACACATCCGGTGTTCAATTATTTGACCACAAAGCGATGGACGAAGCCTTTTCCAAAGGCAAGATGCTGATCACCAACAATCACTACAAGGTGCTTGCGGGGCGTCGTGTTGAGCCGGGTGTCGTTGAGGTTCATGAGCATGACACCGACGTGATCTATGTTACTGAAGGTAATGCCACATTCGTTATCGGTGGATCAATTGCCGATGCGAAAACAGATAGTCCAGGTGAGATTCGCGCAAAAATTTCTACTGGTGGGACCGCTCATCACTTGAATAAGGGCGATGTAATCGTCGTACCCAAAGGCATTCCGCATTGGTTTAGTGAAGTGAGCGGCACGTTCCTATATTTTGTGGTCAAAGTAACTGAATAGAAACAGCTGACATCCCCAAGGGATTAATGGACTTAAGCGCACAAACATCATGGTTATGAACACGGGCGTTTCTTTTGGTCTGGCAAGCGACGCCTATAAGAGCTTTCGAATCGAATATCCACCGGCCTTGTTCACTCAGATCGAACACGCGGGCACCAGCATGCGTCGCAATCTGGCGGTCGATCTTGGCAGCGGAACGGGACTAAGTCTTCCACCGTTATTGCAGCGATTTGATCGCGTCATTGCGGTTGAACCCGATGCACGCATGGCGGAGAAAATAGCTCATCACGAAAAGCTCGAGATCAATGTCAGTCGCGCCGAAAAGTTTGATATCGACTCCGGCCGTGTCGACTTAATTACCTGCGCAACAGCCTTCTACTGGATGGATGGCCCAACCGTGATTAATCACATGATTCGCTGGCTACATCCAGATGGTCTTATCGCCGTCTATCGATATGGGTTTCCGAAGTTGCCCGGTACGGTTGCGAACATCGTCTATCGCGAGCTTGAACAGCACTGGAACGCTTTCCGCAGCCCCAGGTTAATCGACGAGGAATACACGTGGCGATGCTTTACCTCAAGCGACAAGTTAAAAGACCTGAGTCGAGTGAACATACCCAATGTCGTCACCATGGATGCCAGCGCCCTCACCGGCTTCTTCAGCAGCACTAGTTACTGCAGCGCGTATATGCGATCAATTGAGAATGCAGAAAGCTATCTTGCAGCCTTCCGAAAAGAACTCCTTGAAGCTGCCGGGAATGACCAATTGCGAGTCGATTTCGAAGTTGAACTAGTTACGGCACATCGTTGCTAGTCACGGCGCAAACATACGTAAGGCAAGAGATAATCGGGTATGCGATGTCGTGCGGCACTACCTCCGTCTTAAGTCCTTGGCTGGGCAATCCTGCTTTGTGCAGCGACCAAACAGAATCATGGAGTGATCGCTGAGTTCGAAACCTTTTGACATAGCGATATCGCGCTGGCGCTTTTCGATTTCGGTGTCCATGAA
>DATAHE010000103.1:0-1953 GCA_036263355.1 Steroidobacteraceae bacterium
GCTAAGTGAATCATCCACCACCAGTACAGTAGGCGCTTGATTTTGACGATCATGTACTACGTGATCAGCCACAACCCTGGCGCGTTCGTAACGTCCTGCAGCGCGCTCACGCAACAACTCGGGAATATCCATCACAGGTGCGACGCTACCATCACCGAGGATGGTGGCACCCACCACACCAATGGAGGAAGGCACATATTTGCCCAAAGGTTTGACCACCAGATCAACGGTGTCAAGCACGGCCTGTACCAGAATGGCCACCACTCGATCAGCAGATATTTCCACCAGCAATGCGGGACGCGCGCCGCGTTCATTGTTGCGACGATCTATAGTCGTACCCAGCAAGGTTTCAAGACGATGAGTCTCGTACACTTCATCATTGATCTGTGCCATCAATTGATTGTCCATGCTGGACAACTTGATGGCGCGTGAATCGACAATCTGGCGAATACCGCGACTGGCAATGGCTACCGTGTGCTTGCCGTTGCGAATCAGCAAGGCGTGTGCAGACAACAAGGATGCAGGCAGGCGAATAGTGAATTCGCAGAACTGCCCTGCTACCGAACGTACATCAAGCGTGCCTTTCAGTTTCAATACGCGATCATGTACCACATCCAGACCAATGCCACGTCCGGATACTTGGGTGACTTCGGAACGTGTGGAGAAGCCAGGCAACAAGATCATGCGTGCCAGTTGTAATTCTGACGGCATTGCGCCGGGCTGCAACATGCCGCGATCAATGGCAGTGGCATGTATCGCCGCGTAGTTAAGGCCGCGACCATCATCCTTTACTCGCACCACAATCTGGTTGCCATCGCGCCCAAAGTCGATATTCAAATTACCTTGCGGACCCTTGCCCAAGGCGTTGCGTTCTTCAGCGTGTTCCATGCCATGATCAATTGCATTTCGCAGCAGATGCATCAACGGATCGATTAACTGACTAAGACTGTCGCTGTCGATCAAGGTGCTTTCACCCTGCACTGTCAATTGAACTTGCTTGTCGAGCAGGCGACAGGTTTGCCGTACCGCACGTTGCAAGCGACTGACAATGGTTGATGCAGGCACCATGCGCATCTTCAGGATGGAATCCTGTGCATCATTGTGTTGTTGTGCCTGACTTAGTAACAATTCTTCCAGCGAATCGACTTCGCCTTGTGCAGCAGCGTTCCATTGACGCGAATCCACCGCGACTTCTGCAAGGCGTCGACTGAGTGTATGCAACTCGCCATACTGATCCATTTCCAGTGCATCGAAATCGGTATTACCAGAGCGCATCATGGGTGCACTGACACCACGAATATCTACCAGCTGTTCCAGCTCGTTCACAAGCTGCTGCAGCATCTGATTCTGACGGCGGACGCCGTGCAATTGCGACTCGACGCGACGCAGACCTTCTTTCAACTGACTGCCGATAATCTTGGATTCGCCAGACAAGCGCAGCAAATCATCGACCTGTGTCATGGGCACACGCAACAACGGAGCATTGTCGGTGGCCGGTGTCACATGTTCGTGAGTAGTCTGTTCAGGAGCGGCATGATCGTGAGCCTCTGCTACTTGACCGGTAGCTGTCTCTTCCGAGGTCTCCACAGCTGGTTGAATCTTCTGCTCGCCTTGCTGACGCAGTTCGGGATGTGCAATCCAGTCCAGCATGCTTTGCAAAACATCCAGTGCGTGTGGTGGGGGATCACCAACACCCAGTAATGCTTCCGTCATTGCTTCCAGACAATCGGAAGCATCCTGAATGATGGATGACAACTCAGTTGACAGTTCACCGGTTTCAGCAACGATGATCAGAATATCTTCGAGGCTATGCGATATTTCCGCGATACCACGAATGCCGACTGTGTTCGCTGCACCTTTCAACGTGTGTGCAACACGTTGTGCCAATTGCACGGCTTCGACATCGCCATGTGCCATCACTTGTTGAACAGCCGTCGACAGTTCCTGTGTCTG
>DATAHE010000104.1:0-2382 GCA_036263355.1 Steroidobacteraceae bacterium
AGTTGATTGCGGCAACACGTGACAAGGACTGGTGGGTGGCAGAACGCGCTGTTGATGCGCTGGGTTCCATCGGCAGCGTAAAGGCGGTACCAGCCTTGCTGGAAATGGCGAATCATACGAATGCGCGCGCCCTGCCCGCGATTGCTCGTGCACTGGGCAAGCTGGGCGATATTCGCGCGATGGACTTGCTCTCGAAACTGCTGACGCACCCTGATCGTGAAGTGAAACTGGAATCGCTGACTGCATTGCCAAAAATCGCCGATGACAAACGTGTTGATCAGATTCGCGGCTACATACAGTCGATTTCTTCCGGCAACGAAGATCAGACAGTGCAGCTTGCGATTGACCACGCCATCGATGAACTTGAAGGCCGCTACAACTCGTCCGCAATTGCATTTGATCGCAAGGCAGAAGACGCGGTCGAGCCATCCAAGACGTTACTAGTCGACAAAGCTGATGTTGGCTCCATCGTTAAAACAGCGGAAGCAACGCCACAAGCCGACAGACTGGATATCACGACACTGAAGCCCGGCGATGTTATCGAGGGACGTTACAAGTTCATCGAGAAGATCGGTAAAGGTGCCTTCGGTACCGTGCTGCTGGTCGAAGACTCGGTGGTGGAAGAGCGCCTGATCCTCAAGTTCCTGAATGCCAATGTGTCGCAGGACGAAGAGATGATGAAGCGCTTCGTACATGAGCTGCGCTACTCAAGAAAGATCACACACAAGAACGTCATTCGTATCTATGACTTTGTGTACATGCATGGCAACTACGCCATTTCAATGGAATACTTTCCATCGCATGCATTGAGCGCCGAACTGACAGACAGCAAACCGCTTCCCGTTAAATTGTTTGCGCAATACGGCTGTGACATTGCCACAGGTATGACGGTAGCCCACCAGGCAGGCATCGTGCATCGCGATTTGAAGCCTGCGAATATCCTGATTGACGATCAGCACTTCGTGAAAGTGGTGGACTTCGGTGTCGCCGCCGCTCATAAAGAAGGCGATACGCAGCTGACTAAAACTGGTTATGTGATCGGTAGCCCCAAGTACATGGCACCCGAACAAATTCTCGGTAAACAGGTTGATGAACGTGCAGACATCTACAGCCTGGGAATTATTCTGTATGAAATGGCGACGGGCATGCCGCCCTATTCGCGTGGCGATCACATGTCCGTCATGTATCAGCATGTTCAAGGCAAAGCCAAACCGCCCATCGAAGTGAATCCCAACTTACCTAAAGATCTATCCGATCTGATTTTCAAAGCGATGGCAGTTGACAAGAATAAGCGCTTCCAGACCATGGAAGAACTGCGCGTTGCTCTCGAAAGATACAAGTAACAGATACAACTACCCAGGCAGTAACATCTGCATAGTACGATTCCATTTTGCGTACCGGGTATCCCATGAAATTCTGCTCCATCTGCGCCAGTCCAGTCGTCATTGAAACACCACCGGGAGATCATCTGCCGCGACACGTGTGTCCTGCATGTGGTGTCATTCATTATCAGAACCCCCGCATCATCACAGGCTGCATTCCCGAATGGGAAGACAAGATTCTGATTTGCCGCCGCGCTATTGAGCCACGCCACGGTTACTGGACCTTGCCAGCAGGCTTCATGGAAAACGGCGAAACGGTAGAACATGGCGCAGCACGTGAAGCCCATGAAGAAGCGCTGGCTCATGTAAATATTGGATCACTGATTGCCGTCGTGAATGTCCTGCGATCACAGCAGGTCCACATGATGTTTCGCGCGGAGCTCGCCAATTTAGACTTCGGTGCGGGCAGCGAAAGCCTGGAGGTAAAACTCGTCCATCCGCGTGACATTCCGTGGGCGGATCTGGCGTTTGAAAGCGTGCGATTTACACTGGAGCGATATATCGAAGATAAGGCCAAAGGTGAGGAGCGCCTGCACTTTCACACCATTGAGTAGGCGCAACGGTTTGAGGACAAGTTCTAACCAAATTACATATCCCTAAAACCATAGATCGCTTGCCATCTTCCCACGCTTTGGCAGAATAGCCGCCCCTGTTCTGGCAGCGAATCGGCTGCCCCGCTGGAGCCATTTAAATGACATTCGTGGTCACCGAAAACTGCATCAAGTGCAAATACATGGACTGTGTAGAAGTTTGTCCCGTGGATTGCTTTCACGAAGGTCCGAATTTTCTGGCGATTGATCCAGATGAATGTATTGATTGCACCTTATGTGAACCGGAATGCCCCGCTGAGGCCATTCATTCAGAGGAAGAGCTACCGAAGGGTCAGGAACATTTCCGTCAACTGAATGCTGATTTGGCGAAGAACTGGCCCGTGATTACGGAACGCAAAGAGCCTCCTGCTGATGCGAAAGAATGGGATGGCAAACCAGACAAGTTGAAG
>DATAHE010000105.1:0-6650 GCA_036263355.1 Steroidobacteraceae bacterium
CGGAGTAACGAGCAAGTACGGTGCCGATTAATATGCCGCCAACAGCATTCAACGTCATGAATACTCCAAACTGCATCTTGGTCATGCCCACTTCCTGAATGCCGAACATCGACATGAAGGGCACCACAAACGAATAAGCAAACCCGAGCATCAGGTTCAGGAAGAACAACACCCGGAAACGGGGAGTGGTATAGAGAACGCGAAAACGATCAATAATGGAACGCATGCCAGGTTATTCAAGAAAGCTTGCCGCGATTGTCGCATAGGCGAACGATTGGCGCCGCAAAGAGATGTTCAGTTGAACCATGTGGCAAGAACGTTTAGGCTCTTCAAAAAATGACGACGATCTCGTTATGAAATCGCACCACATATTTCCTCTCAGTGGTTCTATTGATTCTGTTCTGCCTGATCTTTGGCCTGCCAATAGTCGGCAGTATAGCGGCCAGCAAGATCACCGCATGGGCGGGATGCTCCCATGGCACCTTCGACATGCCTCCTCAGTGTGGTCCCGGAATCATTCAGGATCGATTCGCGCCATTGTCGAGCTGGGCTGGTGCTTTACTCACTCCAATATTCTTCGTGAGCCTGTTCTGGGACTGGATATTGATGTGGAGTTTATTGATCGCTCCGCTCGCAGTATGGTCTTATCGATTACGCGAACACGAACGCAAGGAAGCGCAGTATGAATAAAACTGTATCCTGCTAGAGCACGTCGCCAATAAAAAAACATGTCGCTGTTTTAGAGCGACATGTAAAGTGCATCCATGCGGGTGGGAGTCGTTGTTCAGGGATGAGCAGCGTAGATCTCAATATTGCCGCCGGAGGTATCCGCACGGACTTTCATGCCACCCCGATTAACCCTTCCTTCAAGATGAGAAGGTCCGGTCTTCAATGCTTCAAATGAAAGTTCGCTGACTTTGACATGACCGCCACTGGTGTCAGCGTAGACGTCATAGTTACCTGATGGATCAATGCCAATCTTGATGCTGCCACCAGAAGTATCAGCATCAACATCTGATGCGCCTGGATCAACATAGCCAATATGGATAGAGCCGCCGGACGTGTCGGCATGAACATATTTAACGACATGATCAACCGAGATATTGCCGCCCGAGGTGTCCAGATCGATCTTGCCTACTGCACCAGTGATGGTAATGCTGCCGCCAGAGGTGTCGGCATGCAGATCACCTTGCACTTGTCCATTTACGTTGATCGAGCCGCCGCTGGTATTCAGATCAAGGTTAACGCTTGGTGGCACAACCAGATCAACGCCAACTTGCACTTCTTCGCGATGACCAAACCACCACCAGCCGTTTTGATTACCATCGTGTCGAACCAAGACCCGCACACCGCGAGCCGTTTTTTCGACAACAGGGTTAACTCGCGCTATCCATTCCTCTGCTTCTTTGTCGGAATTCGTACGTGCTGTCTGGTGCAGCTCAATATGAACCTTTCCCTCTGTACCCACCTTAACGTTAATTGCGCCACCACTTATCTTGATATCAACATGAGCGCCTGACTCAACAGAAAAATCTTCGACACGATTACGGGTGACATTGGCAGATGCATTGAGCGACGCAAACAGACCCAGCCCTAAGGCCAGAATTGATTTGTAGGACATGGAAATTCCCTCCAACCAGATACGTGTGAACAGCGGTCGTTTGACCAGACATGCTCAAAACACGGCAAAGAGGGATTTGTTGCAGCGTCTGGTCGCAAATTGCCAGACGCTCGCCTGTTAAGCGTAAATCGATTGATAAATGGCAGAGTCATCGTCATATTTGCCGTGTATAGATTTGGGATCAATTGGAACAGGATTCATGTCTTCGTTTAAAGAATTCGAGCTGCAGGGCTGGGAAATTCCCGCGGTTGTAGATAACTACCATCAGCACATCTCAACGGTAACCACACAGTGCGCCGAAGCACTGCTTGATGCTGCGCACGTACGCAGCGGTTGTCATCTCATCGATGTCGCAACAGGCGCAGGTTACGTAGCAGCTGCCGCACATCAGCGCGGCGCACTAGCCATCGGCATAGACTTTTCATCTACTCAGATATCTCTGGCTCAGCGGAGCTATCCAGCACTTAATTTTCAGCAAGCAGATGCAGAGACTCTACCCGTCGCGGACGAAACATTTGATGCGTACGTTTGCGCATTCGGACTGTGTCATTTTCCCAATCCAGATCAAGCGCTGCGCGAAGCCTATCGTGTATTGAAGCACAACGGCCGTATTGCTTTTTCAGTGTGGGATCAACCGGAACGTACCGTTGGATTTGGTGCGCTATTCACCGCGATACAAAAGTATGGCACTAAACCGCTCGATGTACCCGCCGGTCCGGAGTTCTTTCAGTTCAGTGACCCGGCACGTTGCATAAGCGCACTGCAAGAAGCCGGGTTTTCATCCCCTTCAGTACGGCAAGTCTCGCAGAGCTGGCGTTTATCGGAAGCTGACAATCTCTATTACGCGGTGAAAGAAGGGTCAGTGCGTGCAGCGGCGGCAATCAATTCTCAGACTGCGGAGGTGAGGGAAAAGATTCGCAACTCACTTCGTGAAACGGTCGAAGCACATCGAGTTGCTGATCACTTTGAAGTGCCAATGCCAGCCATAGTCGCCACAGCAAGCAAGATATAGTCGCGACTACGCAAACCCTTTTATATACCCTTCAACATCTGTCGGTTCAAATACACGACCATCAAAGAATCCTTCGGCGGACAAAGTCAGCGACGCATTGTCATCATTGACCACATAACGACCAGAAACAGCGCGTTCCGTTTTGTAGTCTGTCATGGGAATGGATTCATCAATCATCATCAACGCGTTGCGATACAGATCGGGCCGGTACGTTGAACGCACTGCATCGAGCGACTGCTGTGAAAAGGCAGTCTGTTTCCAGCGCACCATCTGCGTGTAGTACCACAATGCATGACTGGCCCATGGAAAGTTGGCCTGTTGACGATGCGTCATGAAAAAATCAGGCACTTCGACCAGTGCTTCGCCTGCCGCGAGACGCAACTTGCCACTTAATGCACGCAACAACACATCCGCTGGCGCACCAATATATCGAGGCTTGGCCAGAATGCTGGCAAGTGCCGCGTGATTGGCAGATTGCTCACACCATTGTGCCGCACGATAGATGGCCCGTATCAAACCAGCCAGTTGCTGTGGATGTTGTTTGGCCCATGAAGCACGACAACCCAGCACCTTCTCTGGACTCAAGCGCCATATTTGCGTCGTGGCATTAACGATCACGCCCGCGCCTGCTTCAACAGCAAGGCTATTCCATGGTTCACCCACGCAGAAGCCATCAATCTGTCCTTCGCGCAAGGCGTCCACCAGCAATGGCGGAGGAATGACCACTAGTTGCACGTCATGATCAGGATCAATGCCAGACGCAGAGAGCCAGTAACGCAGTTCGTAGTTGTGACAGGAGAAGGGATACACCATGCCAAAGGTCAACGCGGGTTTGTTCTGTTGTTGGCGTTGCGTCACTATTTTTTTAAGTGCCTGTCCTTGTGTGACAGGATCAGCATTCAATTGCGCGCCGTGCTCATGCATCTGTTGCCACAATGCATTGCTGACCGTGATGGCGTTGCCACCAAGCCCGAGTGATATGGGCGCGATCATCGGTACCGTCAGATGACCAATACCCAGAGATGCCGCAATGGTCATTGGCCCCAGCATTTGTGCTGCATCGAAATGATCAACGACAATGCGATCACGAATGTTGGCCCATGAGGTCTCGCGTACCAGCGTGACTTCGAGGCCTTCTTGCGCCATGAATCCTTTTTCAACTGCGATGACCAGTGAGGCGCAATCGAGCAAGGGTACGAAACCGATGATGAGATTGTTCGGTGTCATTTAAGCAACTTCGCTGCCGTGATAATGCTCTGCGCAACTTGCGAGAGTTTAAGATTTTCATTCATCGCTGCCTTACGCAATAACGCATAAGCCTGTTCTTCATTCAGCCCGCGTTCCTTCATCAGAATTCCCTTGGCACGTTCAACGACCTTGCGCTCTTCAAGCTGCTGTTTGGTCTTGTCGAGTTCAGTACGTAATTGATTGAAGGCGCGAAAGCGACTGATGGTTAGCTCAAGGATTGAATGAATGCGCTCCTTCTTCAGTCCGTCAACAACGTAAGCACTAACGCCTGCGTTGACAGCCGCCTCGGTCATGCCTGCATCGGACTTGTCGACAAACATGGCAATGGGACGCTGCACCGTGCGCGACACCTGGAACATTTGTTCCAGTACATCGCGATTGGGATTTTCGAGATCAATGAAAATGACATCCGGCTCGGCATCGACAATGCGCTTTAGCAGGTTCTGCATGTCGCGAACCACAATGACATCGCACTGCCCTGCTTCACGCAGGCCATCTTCAAGCACGGCAGCGCGCGTGACATTCTGGTCAACAATTAGTATTCGCAGGGAATCGGGCATGCATCACACCTGATGATTGATGGCGTACAGCATACCCGACTCCGAATGCGGCGACTATTGTCACCACAAGTACTCAACCTGCGCCCAGAACTTTTTAGTGGCTGTCAACGTCGTTGCAGCATTGCCGGTCACGGCCTGTACTGGTTTGGAAATACCGTAATCACCGTACTTCAACGTTCCGACGAAGCGTTGCCACTTAAGCGAGGCAATTGCATTCCATTCATGACCATAGCTGACGTTGCCACGTGTGCTGTCATAGTCGTGATACATCGCAGTGAACGTCAGCGTTTCGAACGGCCCTACACCTTTGAACGCCACCGTGCCGGTGCCGTACACATCTTTGACGCCTTTGTCAGGTGTCGTCAGAAACTTATCGACCCACCCCTGAAATTTGTGCAATGTGGCCAACGGTGTCGAGAAGCCGCGCGTACCATCACCACTTAATCGCTCAACGCCGCCACCCAACGTGTACTGGCGAAACGTGCCAGTCAATTCGCCAAGGTAGTAGTTGTTGTCGTAGTTCGGCGCTGGATTACTGCCATAGCGCTGTTGCTTGGCGTACGACGCGGTGTAGTTCAGCTTGATTCTGCTCATTGCCTTGGTTCCCGCGAACCTTGTGCCCCAGGTATGCGTTGAGGTACGTGCGGGATTCAACGGATTCGCTGCAGCTGCAGCCAGCCCGGGAAACTGCGCGTTAGGCAAAGGCATGAAGTTAAGTATGTAGTCAAAAGCTGTGAGCTTGCCTATACCAAACTGATACGCAATGTTGGTGAATTCCAGATCGCCCTTGTAGACGCCCTGTGGCGATTCCGGTCCATAAATGCGATTGACTTTGTTCGCGTATGTGACATCAATGGTCAGCTTGCCATTGATCTGCTTGTTGACCACACGCAATGCGTCATAGGTTTGTTCATTCATGCGCCAGCCCACATTACCGACAAAGCGCTGATCATCGATATTGATACGTTGACGACCGAGCGTGATTGTTGTGTTGGCAATGCTGGTGTTGGTAATTTGGAAGCGATTGAGCTCATAAGCTTCAGGGTCTGCCACGATCGGATACTTGGTGTAACCCGGCACTGCGTTATCAAAACGATAGTTATCATTGATGGCGGTAACAAACTCACCTTCAGCAAGTAACGAAGTATTCCATGCCTTGCCGGTTTCGAAGCCCAGACGTGCGCGAATGTTCGTCGCATTCGCCGTCACCGATGGTGTTGTCGCACCGGGCGCCGGTTCCTGATCTACCCATTCATAACGTACACGAATATCGGCGAGGGGTTTAATCTCACTCAGTGCGCCGGTGATGGGGTTGGCGTGCGCAACGTTACACAACACGGTACCGGTTGCCAGCACCAGCATTGGTGAAGACATCGCAATACCTTTAATAGACAAACGGTTCATTCATGGCTCCTCTGGTTTACAAAAGCCGAAGCAACAGCACCCCGGCAACAGTGCTTCGGCACTGTCGAAAAAATTGATCCAACGAAACAGGCAAATTTCAGGAAGACGAAGTTTTAGGCGACTTTGTGTGCATCGTTTACCTCGTACTCTTCAAGGAAGTTGAGCAGTTGCTCGCGATAATCCCAATAGCGCGGATGTTCCAGCAATGCCTTGCGCGTTCGTGGTCTTGGCAAGTCCACAGTCATGATCTTGCCGATGCGTGCATGCGGCCCATTGGTCATCATCACCACGCGATCAGCGAGCAGAATGGCTTCATCGACATCGTGAGTGACACAGATAGCGGTGATCTGGCTGCGCTTCCACACGTCCATCAATACTTCCTGCAACTCCCATCGCGTTAACGCGTCGAGCATGCCGAAAGGTTCATCCAGTAGTAACAACTTGGGCGAGAGTGCAAACGCTCGTGCGAGGCCGACACGCTGCCGCATGCCATTGGACATGTCGCTAGCTTTCTTGTCCATGGAATCTGCAAGACCTACGCGACTCAAGTAATACTCGGTAACTTCGCGTCGTTCTGCATTGCTCGCATGCGGATATACTTTTTCCACACCGAGTGCGACATTCTCGCGAGCAGACAACCATGGCAGAAGATTAGGTGACTGAAACACCACACCACGATCCGGGCCTGCGCTATGCACTTCGCGGTTATCGAGAACAATCGCGCCTTCGCTGATGTCATTCAATCCCGCAACCATCGACAGTACCGTGGACTTGCCACAACCTGAGTGCCCAATCAGCGAAATGA
>DATAHE010000106.1:0-7149 GCA_036263355.1 Steroidobacteraceae bacterium
GGCACGTTTCACCATCCGGCACCTGGCGCGTGCCCACTTGCTCATAGTGCTGCGAGATATTGTAGGCATCGCCCGGTTGATTGCCGCATTCGGTTCTTCCAGGCACTGCCTGCATCATTTCAATACCAATACTGCGTTGCCATTTGAATCCGGTGACAGTGACGGTTGTTACTTCGGTTCTGGTGAATGCATAGATTGTCATGGCGATGACAATCAACACGCCAATGACGATAACTTTTAATCTGGACCTTTTTGATCCCGAGTCTTTATCCATCGCCGCCAATGATGCGGCCTGCTCTGCCTGTTGCCGCTGCTTTGAATCTTCCGTAGCGAACGATTGACCTTCCTCTTTTGCACGTGTTGCACCTTGTTTTGCGTGAGCAGCATCACTCAGCGGCGCGCCGCAACTGCCACAGTATTCACATTTGGCGCCGTTTAATGCATGACAGGCTTTGCAAACAAAATCTGCTCCGACGTAGACATGATTTTCCACTGCGACTTTTTCGTTGTCGGCAGGGAAGTAACGCCACGATGGATCCTGCTGTCCACCGCAGTTAGGGCAGAAGCGATGCGTTTTGCCCAGCAACTTATGTGTGCCGCAGAACTTGCAGTCCCACAGCATCTCATAAGTTTTGCCATTTGATTCGATCTCGTTTGATATATCCATTTTCAAAAGCAGGTTGTTATTGATGTAACGCTTGTAGTCGTTGCTTTGTTATCGCGTCATGTGCCGAATAGGAAATAACAGTCAACGACGGCTGATCCATGGTACGGAAGCTGGTGTAGTTAAGCAGTAATTCGCCCATCTGTGGATGAATCAGTTGCTTAATGCCGGATGACGAAACCGCCACATCTTGTTGTTTCCACCACATTGCGAACTGCTCACTGCTCGTGAGCAGTTCGGATACGAGTTGTGTGCAGCGTGGATGACTGGAATGGTTTGCAACAAAAAGACGAAATAAGGAAAGCATCCTGCGTGCGCTCAATTCCCACGATTGATATAACTGACGCCACGGCTCGCACAGAAACACGGCTTTAACCAGATTAGGTTGCTCGCTCTCCTGTTGCAGTGCCTGTAATGGAAAAACTCTGGTTGCGGCAAGATTCCATCCCACGATGTCCCAAAAATCATTGACCACATAGGCTGGACGATATTCGAGATCATCGATAAATCGCTGCAAGCCTTCAGGCAATACAGTCGTTGGGCTGAGCATATTGGCACGGGGAAATGCCAACGCAGTCAAGTATTCACGTTCTGCCCATGTCAACTCAAGTGCAATGGCGATGCGTTCAATTACTTCTGTTGATGGTCGTACGCCTCGATCTTGCTCCAGATAGGTGTACCACTCCGCACTGATATTGGCGCGAAGCGCCACTTCTTCGCGACGCAGACCAGGAGTACGTCTTCTGTAGCTCGCCTGGGCCTTGGTTGGTGACAGACGTTCGCGCCGCGTACGCAGGAACATTCCCAGCGTCATCTGCGTATGGCTTGGCTGCAATGAAGGTTGGCTGGTATTCATAGTCCTAGGATAAGTGCACCGCTGGCTAACAAACAAAGAATTGCAGAAAGTGTGGAGGTTCACAACAGAGGAGACATCATGAATTTATCTCTCACAGCATCCACTCCGTTATTTAGCATCAAGCATCACCTACATACCACCAAAGCCATGGAGTTGGTGCAATGCGCGATCACGCTGGCCGAGGCACGGGGTGCTGCAGTAGCCGCTACGGTCGTAGACAGTGCGGGACAGGAGATCGCCGCAGCGCGTGCAAATCAAGCGGGCTTCGCGACGCTGGAGGGAAGTCGTCGCAAAGCCTATACGGCCATCAATCTCGGAATGTCGAGCGCCGATGTTGAAAAGCTCGTGCGAGAAAATATTGCACTGCGAGCGTTAGGAGATATCTCGGGTCTCTTGCCATTGCAGGGAGCGGTGTTAATAAAAGATGGAGAGATATTACTAGGCGCTCTGGGTGTTGGTGGCGCTAGCGATGCCGTAGACGAACAATGTGCGCTCGAGGCAATCAAACAGGTACTACGATCGACTTAGTTGTTTAGCGCACGTAAAGATCTGTGCTATTTGACTGGCCTCTTGCCGGAGATATACCACGCAAAGGCCAGTACTTGCGCCACAGCAACGTAAAGCTCGCGTGGAATCTCGCGATTTAAATCCACACGTGATAGCGCACTGGCGAGTGCCGCATCTTCATCCAGCGGAATGCCATGTGTTTTGGCGATCTTGATGATGTTCTCTGCAACCAGCCCACCGCCCTTGGCAAGCACGCGCGGTGCGCCGCGGCCGGAGTAGTGCAGGGCAACTGCCATCGCAGAACGATGTTTGTTATCGCTCATGCGTGATAATCCAGTAAGTGGTTCAGCCGTACACCGACGTCGTCAACTGGATTGCCGTGCAGGCACACCAGTTGTTCCACTTTCAATCCCTGTTGTTCCAGCGATGCACGCAGCGTATCCAGTTCGCGTGTTAACTCACCCACCAGTGCAGGTGAATCAGAGCGCAGGCGTACGTTCAGGCGCGAACCTTGTAAACCAACATGTGCATGCATGGCGCCACTGTTGCCAAGATCCATTGCTACTTCAACCGACCAGGCATTCTGTTCGCCCATCGATCCGTCACTGCTATCTCCCTGTCCTTTATTGCGTTCAAAGCGAAAGCGCAATAACTCGGCCCGATCATTATTGCGTATTGGTACTTCGATCAAAAACACCGGCGCGCCTTGCTGCGCTGCTTCGGTATTCAATAACTGTGTTGTATGTATTCGAGCCAGCGTGCCATCCGTTTGCTGTTTCAATTCATTCAGTTGTGCATCGGGTGTATCCAGACCGGCCAGCGACGCCGGTCCCGTTGGCATAGCGTGTAGTGGACCCTGCAATACCGGAAGCGAGCCGGAAGGTTGTGCAGTCACATTGCGATTCAGTGGAACGTTTTGTAACTGGTCCTTCAGTGCCAGTAGCTGTGCCTTGAAATCATCGTGCAATGTTTGTGCTTGTGCAGCAGGTGCGTTGACACTGCGTGCCAGCTGCGCTTCCAGAAATTCACCGGAGTTCTGCAATGCCTGTTGTAGCGCAGTGCCTGTTGTTAACTCATGTACTTCGGGCAGGCTATCCCAGACATGTTGCAATACTGCCAGCACATTATTTGGTAGTTGCGTGCGGTTCGCGCCATCACGTGCCAGCCAGCCAAGATTGGCAAGTAATGGTGTGGGCGAAGTTTGCTTGGGCATGAAACGTCGCAATGCATCATCGGTCACTTGCGCTGCGCCAGGTTCGTCAATGGTCTCTAGCGCCAGTACCGGGCTATCACGCAACACGCGCACCTTGACCTGTTCACCATCCATGGGCCCGGCGAGATTGCCGGATGCAAGTCGCGCGGGAAGCCGTTGATTATCTATCGCCAACCACAGTTCGCCGTTTACATCACGTACGGCGATCGCTTCCAGAATCGCGCCCACGCGCCATAACGACCGCTGCGGGCTATTCAGCGCGGCGGGGCGGGAATCATTTGCGGCGAGCAGATCAATGCGCATCTACAGTGAAATCCATCAATGCAAAAGTGGCTGAAATCAGAAACAGACGGGTCGACTGTGAGGTCTATCACTGAATTTATCGGCAGATGGTTGCTTTGACTTAAATGCGAGTGTTTTCGCCTGAGTGTGACGGCAATTGGTTAAAGAGCACCGCTATTGTGCCGATACGGATCCCGTAACAACACTCGTAGGCCGCCCCTTAAACATGGTTTTGATGAGTCCGCAATGAAGTCTGAAGCCCGTAAACGCACCACACGTAACAAAACCGGTGCGACTGACAAAGACCCAGGTGCAGCTATCAATACCAGCGAAGCGGATGCCGACTATGCCACGCAGTTGCTGGCGGATGCAGAAGCCTTGCTGTCCAGTGGCAGCGAGTCACCGCAGCCAGCACTGGAGCCGTCGGTAATTAAAGCGAGTGTTCCAGTTGCACAGATGAATTCAAGCGTTAGCGCAAAGGCGAATGCAGTTGTGAGTAAACCAGCCAAACAATCAGGCGTCAATGAAACCATTGCAGCAACGGTTGTGTTGCCCGTGCAATGTTTGATGCGCGATGCTGTGGATCTTAAATTGCAATTGTTGCCGCAGCTCGAAGCAGAAGACACCGTCCAGATTGATGTATCAAAGGTAGAAAGAATTGATGCGTCGGTGATGCAGGTGCTGCTGGCATTTGTGCGTGATCGAACCCAGCGCCAGCGACAGGTCGAATGGCTGGGAATGAATGACGTGATTGCAGAAGCAGCTCGCTTGCTGGGATTGCAATCAGTATTGCAGTTGCCTGTGGAGGCAGCATGATCAATTTAACAGTGATCAATTCCATGATGATTAATATCCAACAAAGCGCAGAAATTGCGCACGGCGCGGAGTAGCACCATGGCACTGGATCTGGCGCAATTTCACGATGCCTTTTTCGAAGAAAGCTTTGAGGCGCTCGATTCGATGGAATCCGCGCTGCTCAAATTGAACATCGGTTCGCCTGAACCGGAGCTGATCAATACCATTTTCCGCACCGCGCATTCTATTAAAGGTGGTAGTGCGACCTTCGGCTTTACCGAAGTTGCTTCGTTCACGCATACGCTCGAAACCTTGCTGGATGAACTGCGTGGCAATCGCATGCATGTCAGCAGGAGCATCATGGACTTGTTGCTGAAGACCGTCGATGTGGTGCGTGACATGCTGCGTGCCGTACAGACCAAAGTGCCCGTCGATGCGCAGCGCATTGCGGATCTGCAGTTTGATCTCGAAGTGGCGATTATCAACAAGCCCGCTGTTGAGGCGCCTGTTGTTGCCGCCAGCGCTTCATCACAAACAGCTTCTGCATCAGCCCGGTCAGACGCTGCCAATTCAGGCGGTAAGGCATGGGCCATTTCGTTCAAGCCCTATCCGCAGCTGTTTGCACATGGCAATGATCCATTGCGCATGTTGCGCGAACTCTCCGAACTCGGTTCGATGGAAGTGGTTGCACAGCACTCACAAGTACCATCGTTACAGGATCTCGATCCAGAATCATGCTTGTTGTCATGGGACATCACGCTGATCAGCGAAGTGACGCGCGATGTTATCGCACAGGTATTCGACTGGGCCGAAGGTGATTGTCATCTTGACATCGTCGAGCAGGTTTCCGCACCGGCGACAGAGGTCGTTGCGATTGAAGAAGAACTTGCTGCCAGCAATGTAGTACCGATGAAGGCCGCCGCAAAAGCGGATGCACCGGCTGAAGGTAATCGTCAGGCAGTGGGTGACTCCAGTTCTATTCGCGTCAGCATTGAAAAGATCGATGAGTTGATGAACACCGTTGGTGAACTGGTGATTACTCAGTCGATGCTCGGTCAACTTGGCACACGACTCGAGGGTTCCACTGCAGAGGAACTGCGTTCCGGTCTCACCCAGCTTGAACGCAATGTGCGCGAACTGCAGGAAAGCGTCATGCGTGTACGCATGTTGCCAATCAGCTTTGTATTCAGTCGCTTTCCGCGCATGGTTCGTGATCTAAGCAATCGACTGAACAAGGATATTGAACTGAAGATGACCGGTGAACACACTGAGCTCGACAAGACCGTGCTGGAAAAGATTGGCGATCCATTGATCCATCTGGTGCGCAATAGTGTGGATCACGGTATCGAGAAACCTGAAGTACGCAAGGCTGCAGGTAAGCCCGTTGTTGGAACGGTGCATCTCGATGCCTATCACAAGGGTGGCAACATCACCATCGAAGTAAAAGACGATGGTGGTGGCATGAACAAGGACAAGATTCTCGCCAAAGCCCGTGATCGCGGTCTGGTGAATCCCAATGATGTCCTGACCGATGAACAAATCTACGATTTGATTTTCGTACCTGGTTTCTCAACCGCTGAGGTCACCACTGATGTGTCCGGTCGTGGTGTGGGCATGGACGTGGTGCGCCGCAACGTCAAAGAGCTGGGCGGCAGTATTGAAGTTAAAACCGAATTGGGTAAGGGATCGCGCTTCGTGATCACCTTGCCACTGACACTGGCCATTGTGGATGGCCAATCCGTAGCGGTGGGCTCCGAGACTTACATCGTGCCGCTCACGGTGATCATTGAGTCCATGCAGCTCAAGCCATCCATGGTCAATCTCGTTGCCGGTCGCGGTGAAGTGTTCCGCTTCCGTGATGAGTATCTGCCTGTGGTTCGCTTGCACCAGATGTTTGGCGTTCGCCCTCGTGCCACTGAACTGACCGAAGGTCTGTTGATGGTGGTGGAAGGAGAAGGACGCCGTGTAGGTTTGTTTGTGGATGATTTGCTGGGCCAGCAACAAGTGGTCATCAAATCACTGGAAACGAATTATCGACGAGTCGAGGGCGTCTCTGGCGCCACGATTCTTGGTGATGGTTCGGTGGCATTGATTCTGGACATACCCGGAATCATCCGTGTTGGCACCGAACGATTGGCTGCTTGAGACATGAATTTTTATTGACGCAGTAATTGGGAAAGATTTTATGAATATCTCGAACATGAGTATTAAATCCAAACTGTTTGCCACGCTGGGGCTGCTGGCCACGATCATGTGTATCGTGGGCATCATCGGTTTCCTCGGCATGCGCCAGACCAACAATCACCTTGACGGCATGTTTAATGGACGTCTGGTGCCTGCAAGCTGGGTGGACGAACTGATCACCCTCGAACGCAAGGGCATCGAGTCCATCGAACTGGCCACGATCAAACAGGACCCGGCATCGGTCTCTGTTGCGGTTGACACAGTGAAAGGCAACGCCGAAAAGATCAAGGAAATCTGGGGCAAACTTGACAAGGTTCAAGTGAATGACACCCAGGACAAGATCATCGACAAATTTGGTACCAACCTGCTGGCCATTCTCGACATCAACATGAATGCCGTGTCAGGCATGCAGAACGGCGGTGGTTTCGACAAGGCTGAGAAGGCCATGCTCGAGCAGGCTCGTCCAAAGTACGATCAATTGACGGCCATTGTTGATGAACTGAAGAAAGCACAGATCGAATCTGCACAGGCATCGTGGGATGAAGCACGCGCTGAATTCCGCAATGAAAACATTTTGATGGTTACTGCCATTCTTGCTGGACTTGGTCTGGCTGCATTCCTCGGCATGTTGCTGGTTCGTTCTATCAT
>DATAHE010000107.1:0-7569 GCA_036263355.1 Steroidobacteraceae bacterium
ATCCATAGTTCACCGTGACGATTGCCTGAGCCTGTGGACTGATGTTGCGAATCAATTTGCTTGAAGAATCAAAGCCTGTAACCCACTTAAAAGAAGGCAAGTTGGTTTTTGTATCGACATTTTGATTGGAATACCAATGGAGCGTGTCGGAATTTGATCCGCCAGGTAAACGTATGAATCGAATTCCAGCGTCTTGAACAAGGTTGATCGTTTGCTGCGTTGAAACAGCCGGATCCCACATTGTCGAATTAACGCCGAATACGCGCTCGTCGACAGTACGAACAGTTGTGTTTGCATTGACTGTCACATTCACCGCTGTTTGCGCATGGCCAACAGTCGTGAACGCGAATAGAACCCCTATTGCAGATAACGTTTTCTTGAACATAAAACTCTCGAATAATAGTAGTAGTTGTAACGGAGCAGGCGAAGCATCCGGGCTTAGTTTTAGCGCCGCTGTGTGCTTTATATAAGGAAAAATTTCGCAAATCCAGAACGATAACGTTCGCAGATTCGTGTTAATGAGACAGTGATCTGTTGTGGGCAGAAACCACCCAAAATATGTTTTATTCGGCGTGAATTTCCTCGCCGACTCGGTTGTAGCCAGAAGGGCAAATACCGACTACCTATCACGTCCATGTTTCATCGTGTGGTTATTGGGAAAATACCGACATTCCTGCAGCGGAAAAGTACCATTTGGCTTGCATCGCAGCACGGTTCCCGCTTTAATCCCCGCCTCTCGATTGCTCTGTCGGAAAATCTAAATGAAATCCTACTTGTGTGTTATTTGCGGCCACGTTTACGAAGAAGAAAGGGGAGATCCAGCTGCTGGCATTCCGCCGGGAACCAAGTGGGACGATGTGCCATTGTCCTGGCGCTGCCCAGATTGTGGTGCAGGCAAGGAAGATTTTGAGATGATTGAAGTCTGAGCTCACCCAATTAACCGGGCAGATAACCAGTCGGACAGCTAGGCAGGCAACCAAAGCAGGTCGCGCGCCTGCTTTAATCTCGCGTAACTTTGTAGCCCGCCTTGCGTAACAAGGCGACTACACCATCGTCACCGACAAGGTGTAACGCACCTACCGCGACCAGTACGTTTCCATCGCCACTATCCAGCAGTGATCGCAGCTTGCTGATCCAACGTTTGTTGCGTTCCGTTAAAAGCAGATTGAAAAATTTCTCGTGACCTTTGGTTTCTGATTGCATCAGGCGCATCAACTTGTTCTCGTCGCCCTGACGCCAGGCATTCATCAACTCACCCATTTCTGATTGCAGATTCTTCAGTTCATCGAGTGTGCTGGTCAGGAAATCGAGCTCGGCTTTTTCATCCAGCCCCGCAAAGAAATTCAATTGCTCTTCCATGGTTTCAAGCCCCGCAATAGGCTTGTTATCTGTTGCAGCTTTCTTTGTCAGTTGCATCTCGATGCCAGCCTGCGGGTCCAATCCCATCTTCATCAGCATCAAGTCTTCCAGTGTCAACGCTGCCAGCCACGGGCGCATGCGTTCCAGCATCATGATATCGAGGCCCGCAGTCTCTGCTGTCTGCTTCAGTTTGCCGTAGGTATTCTTGTCCAGTTTATCTTCAAGACTCACATCCTCTGGTAACAAGCCCATTGACAGCATCAGCGTTTGCGTACTCATTGGGTCCATTGCATTGGTGTCGATCTCAAGCAGCAACTCTTTTGAATCGGCGTACGCTTTCACAATGTTTGCTGGAATTACTTCATTGTTCTGCAACAGATGTACGGTGCCCACCAGATGAATGACATTGTGCTTGCCTTGCACGGTATACGTAGCTGGTTGCGACTCAGCTTGTGCCGATGTCGACAGCAACAGACCCAGTGAACAAGACAACAGCAGGCGGGAAATAAATTTCATGTTTCAGCTCGCTTCCCTTGAAGTGATTGTCGAAGCACATTGAGAATATCAGTCAGACGAGAATATCAGTCAGTGATCGAAATTGTTCAATAAACTTGCGTTGCCGCCCGCTGCGGTTGTGTCGATCGACACGCTGCGCTCGGTGCAAAATCGCAGCAGGTAGTGTGGGCCACCAGCTTTGAATCCGGTACCCGATAGCTCTTCGCCACCGAATGGCTGCACGCCAACCACTGCGCCGGTCATGCTGCGATTGACATAAAGATTGCCCACCTTGGCCAATGCTCTCACCATGTTGATTGTGGAATCCAGACGGGTGTGAATGCCCATGGTCAATCCATAACCCAGCGCGTTGATATCATCAATCAACGCAGGCAACGATCCCGATTTCCATGGCATGACATGCAGTACGGGCCCGAATACTTCTTGCACGACACTCTGCGGCTTATTCACCGCAAGCAGAGCAGGTGCAACAAAGTGGCCATCTGCCTGTTTGTCTAATGGACTGCGATACAGGATGTCGTTACGTCGTTGTTGAAGATATCGCTCGATATGTTCTTTTGCGGCAAGATCAATCACAGGCCCGATATCCACGTCTTCTTCAGAAGGATCACCGATGCGCAGCTCGGCCATCGCACCTTGCAGCAGATTGATCACGGATTCATATATTTCTTCCTGAACACATAACAATCGAAGTGCCGAACAACGTTGACCGGCGCTATAAAATGCCGAGGTCATCACATCCGCCACTACTTGCTCCGGAAGGGCGGTGGAGTCAACGATCATCGAGTTGATGCCACCCGTCTCTGCGATCAGTGGTACAAGTGGACGAGCGCTGTCGTTCAATAATGCCTGTGCGATTCGCCGCGCCGTCAGCGTAGAACCTGTGAACACCACGCCGTTAATATCCCGATGTGAGACCAGCGCTTCACCAACCGCTCCGTCGCCGGGCACAAGATGCAATGCATTGGCGGGGATTCCACATTCATGAAAAATGCGGATCACTATCGCTGCAATCAATGGCGTCTGCGGTGCTGGTTTGGCGATGACGCAATTACCCGTCACCAGTGCGGCGCTGATCTGGCCAAGAAAAATTGCCAGCGGAAAATTCCACGGGCTGATACATGCGAATACGCCGCGTGATGCCAGTAGCAGAGAGTTACTTTCGCCCGTGGGTCCGATGAGCGCAGTCTCTGTCATCAGCCGTCGTGCTTCTGCCGCGTAGTACCGGCAAAAATCAATTGCCTCTCGCACTTCATTCATCGCATCGCCACGTGTCTTGCCTGCTTCAAGAATTAACAACGACATCAGCGGCAGCATCTCGTGCTGTAGTTTATCCGCGACCAGTTCTAGACACTGGGCGCGCTCAGACACGGTTGAGTTGCTCCAGAGTGATTGTGCTGATTTGGCGGCCCTGACAATTTGATGAATATCTTCGAGACTCGTAGGAGTTACCTCTCCAATAACCTGCGAAAGATCAGCCGGGTTCACAATCTGCTTTGTGATATTCGCTGACGATGTGGCTGTGCTAATCGTTTCAGATGAATGTTGAAGACCCTTGGTCCGATCTATGGCTTCCTGAATGGAGTTCCGGATGGTGGCATCGGACAAATCCAGTCCTTGTGAATTGCTTCGTGCATTACCGAACATCTGATTCGGCAACGTAACGGCCGGACGTTGTTGTTCAGAAACGATGTTGACAGGATCAGACAATAACAACGCAGTATCAATATCATCACGACGGACTTGCTGAACAAAACTGCTGTTGGCGCCATTTTCCAGCATGCGCCGTACGAGATAGGCCAACAGCTCGCGATGACCGCCGACTGGGGCATACACCCGACAGGGCAAGTCATGTTCAGCAGTCACAAGCCTGTAGAGTTCTGCGCCCATTCCATGCAGCCGCTGAAATTCAATGCGTTTGCCATTCTGTTGATGCCAGACCAATATTTGTGACACGGTCAATGCATTGTGAGTGGCGAACGCACAGCGAATCCATTCACTCTTTGTCATGAACTGTGCACAGGCAAGGTAACTGACATCGGTTGCAGCTTTGTGAGTGAACACCGGGTAATCAGACAACCCCGCTTGCTGACAGCGCTTTATTTCCGTATCCCAGTAAGCGCCTTTCACCAGGCGAACACCGACCATTCTCTTTAAGCGCTTGCCAAGCTCGTCGGCCCACTGTAGTACGGGTAACGCGCGCTTTTGGTACGCCTGTACAGCGAAAGATAAGCCATCCCAATCTCGCAATGACTTTTCACGTGCAACGTGTTCGATGATCCGAAGCGACATCTCCAGTCGATCTGACTCTTCCGCATCGACAGTTAGTTGCAGTTGATAACAAGCTGCAAGCTTCGCCAGCGATAGTAATTTTTCAGAGATAGCCGGAATAGCATGCTGTGCCTGCAGTGGTTCGTATCGTGGATAGAGCGCTGATAGCTTCACTGATATGGCGTGCGAAGCCGGGGCTGCATTGGAACGCCCAACTTTCTCAATCGCATCGGCGTAGGCGTGGAAGTATCTCTCTGCATCTCGACGAGTTCTCGCGGCTTCGCCCAGCATATCGAACGAGCAGAGCAGTTGACCTTGCTTTGCTTTGGCTAGCGCTTCGTCAATCGTCTCGCCGAGCACAAAATGATTTGCCAGCAGCCGGGTCGCGGATATCGCCACATTGCGTACGATTGGCGCACCCATGCGCGTTGCCAGTTGATGAAGTACTCCACGCTCATCAGACAGTAAAGATCGCGCCATCGACAATCCAAGCGTCGCGCCATTCACCAGCCACGAGTCCGCCTGACCACGATGAGAGGCCCAGTCAGCGCTGCCGATTTTGTCGCGCAATAACTGACTGGATGTAGCAGTGTCGGGAATGCGCAGCAATGCTTCGCTCAAGGTCAGCAGAGCCAATCCTTCTGCATTGGATATCTTGTATTCATTTAAAAAAGCCGTGAGCCAATCGCCGGGCGATTGCCGCAGAGCATCGAGAAACTCACGAGCCATTGATTGAGTTTTGTGGAATTGATACTCGTGCGTTTTCAATGCGGCGACGAGTCCGGACAGCAGCTTGCCTTCTGCCATTCGATAGTGTTGATTGATACTTACAATTGTCGCGTCTAACGCTGAGTCGTGTGTTGCGCTCATGGAATGCTCTCCGCAATCCCAATGAGATCACTATAGCAGCAAGCAACTAAATGGGTATCAGCGATGAGCTGACAAAGAACAAACGGGCATTAACCTAGCCAGTTTACTTCGGTGATGATTTTGCCGTCGGGCAGTAATTGCAGCGTGCGATAACCGGGTGGCTTGTTGTCGACGGCGAAGGTGTCGCTATGCGGCAAGAACTGCGAGCAGGTTGATGGCGTCGACATATAACGTACGCCATCAATCACTGTATCCATTGCCTGATGGACATGACCCCATAATATTCCGCGAACATTATTGTGTTTGGCAACACAGGCACGGAAGTCGTCAGCATCACGCAACGCTACGGTATCCAGCCAGGCACTGCCCATGGCGATGGGATGATGATGCAAGCACAGCAATGCATGCTTGTCTGAATGTTCGGCAAGCAAGCCATCAATTTCTGCCAATTGCTCATCACCCAGTTCGCCATCTGCGGTGTTGGCGATCCAGGTGTTGATCAGCAGGATGATCCAGTTGTTGATGCTACTCACTTGAGAAATATTGAATGGCGCGCCACTCAATGTTGCATACATCGCTTCAGGAATGTCGTGGTTACCAGGAATGCAGTACACGGGCGACTGCGAATGAATAAATGCATCGCGCACACAGTCGTAAGCTTTGGGATCATCATGCACTAGATCGCCGGTGAGCAGAGTGCCATCAACGTTGGCAAACTTTTTCTCAGCGTCAGCCAGCACGGCTTGTAACGTTGAATAAGGCTGAACGCCACGCAGCGTCGCCTGCTTGTTGCCAAGCAGGTGCGTGTCGGTCAAATGCAGAAGTCGGATCGCGTCAGCCATGTAGGAATGCTAGCAGCCGTCGTTAAACGCAACGTTGAATGACTACCCATTAGGCCGTGCTTTCCGGAATTGTTTCGCAAAAATAATTTGCGCTGTGTCGCAATTCTGGTGTTTTCGCGGTTCGCCGACAGCACATTGTCACCTGTCAGTTGACAAGCATCGTGCTGATAAAGTCTTGAACATGCATTGTTAACAATCTGTTTTTATCAGCGAAAGCGCCAACGATTGTTGATGTTTGTGCCGTCGAGAAATGCGCTGCGACACTGCTTTCGAACTTCTTCACCAGAACTGGCATACCTTCGTCTCGTCGCTTGCGATGGCCGATGGGATAGTTGACTTCAATACGCTCGGTACGTGATCCATCCTCGAAGAACACTTGCAGTGCATTGCCAATGTAGCGTTTGTCTGCTGCGTAATACTCTTCGGTAAATTTCTTGTTCTCGGTCACCTGCATCTTGCCGCGTAGTGCATCAACACGTGGATCACTTGCGACATCATCTTCGTAGTCAGCCGCCGTCAAACGCCCAAAGATCAGCGGTATGGCGACCATGTATTGAATGCAGTGATCACGATCAGCAGGGTTTGCCAACACACCGGTCTTGTCGATGATGCGTACCCCTGGTTCCTGTGTTTCGATCACGATTTTATCGATCTGCTCCAGTTTGTCTTTTACTTGTGCATGAAGTTTCATCGCCGCTTCCACTGCCGTCTGTGCGTGGAACTCGGCAGGAAATGAAATCTTGAACAATACGTTCTCCATCACGTAGCTGCCCAATGGTTGCGAGAGTCGAATTTCCTTTCCCTTGAACAATACATCCTGAAAGCCCCATGTCTTCGCGGACAGTGCAGAGGGGTAACCCATTTCATCCTTCAATGCGAACAATGCATGACGTACTGCGCGACTCGTTGCATCGCCTGCTGCCCAGCTTTTGCGCGAGCCGGTGTTCGGCGCGTGGCGATAAGTGCGTAGTGCGCCGCCATCAATCCATGCGTTAGAGACTGCATTGATAACCTGATCGCGTCTGCCACCCATCAATGCAGTTACGACTGCGGTAGAGGCAACTCGAACCAGCAGCACATGATCAAGACCGACGCGATTGAAACTATTTTCCAGCGCCAACACGCCTTGAATCTCATGCGCCTTGATCATTGCCGTAAGCACATCGCGCACGGTGATCGACTTGCCACTACGTGATTGATAATCCGCCACTGCCAGAATGCCACCCAGATTGTCCGACGGATGACCCCATTCAGCTGCTAGCCAGGTATCGTTGAAGTCGAGCCAGCGAATCATTGCTCCGATATTGAATGCAGCGTTGATGGGATCAAGTTCATAGTTGGTTCCAGGTACACGTGCGCCATTCTTCAACGTTGCGCCCGGAACAACAGGCCCAAGTAATTTTGTGCAAGCCGGATATTTCAACGCCTGAAACCCGCAGGCCAGTGTATCCATCAAACAGTAGTAAGCGGTTTCGTAAGCCGCATCGCTATTGATGGTGTAGTTGAGTACATAGTCGGCGATGTCGACTAATAGCTGATCAGGAGGCGCGCGATGTGCTGATTTGATATCGTGGGACATAGTAAATCGCTGTTAGGCGCTAATGCGTCAAGGTGTTGCTCTTATCAAAAATTTTGGTGTCGCAGACAATAGCATATCGTCATTCCCGTGAATGCGGGATCGCGGAGACAGGAGTCGAAGCAAATAGCGGCT
>DATAHE010000108.1:0-6395 GCA_036263355.1 Steroidobacteraceae bacterium
CGCAAAGGCAATCCAAAAGGCATCAAGGACTGGAATGATTTGATCAAGCCCGGTGTGTCCGTCATCACGCCCAGCCCAAAGACATCTGGCGGGGCACGCTGGAATTATCTTGCTGCATGGGCATGGGCATTGAAGCAACCTGGTGGCAATGACGCCAGCGCACAAGCATTCATTCAGAAGTTGTTCAAGAATGTACCCGTACTCGATAGTGGCGCCCGTGGTGCTACAACGACCTTTGTACAACGTGGCATCGGTGACGTGTTAATCGCATGGGAAAACGAAGCCTTCCTGTCCATCAAGGAATTCGGTGCGGACAAGCTTGAGATTGTTGCACCATCCGTCAGCATCCTTGCACAACCTTCTGTCGCAGTTGTCGACAAGAACGTATTGCGTCACGGCACGCGTGATGTTGCAACGGAGTATCTGAAGTTCCTCTACACCGACGAAGGCCAGGATATCATTGGTCGTAACTACTATCGTCCTATCAATCCGAAAGCCGTGGCGAAGTACAGCTCTGCGTTCCCCAAAATCAACACGCTAGTGACCATCAATGACTTCGGTGGCTGGGGCAAGGCACAAACCACTCACTTTGCAGACGGTGGTGTATTCGACAAGATTTATGCGCCGTAATAGTTAATCTGCGATTAATTTATTTTAGAAGCGTATGCATGAACTGCATGCGCTTTTTGATTTAGGCAGATTTTTTGTAAGGCGGAAGGTTAGCAGGGATAACTTTACACCTCCGCGCGCTTTCTTATTCGAGAGAGCTCGTCCTTAGGCCAAGACAAAGCCTCGCAATGCGAAGCTTTGAGGCATAGAGGAAACGAGCCGAAGAGATCGGTACTCGCCGAGCCTCGCTCCCTGGTTTCATTACCTTTTCTTTTCGAATCAAAAGAAAGGGTAGCCAAAAGAAAGATTGGTGCGCCCGGAGAGATTCGAACTCCCGACCTCATGGTTCGTAGCCATGCGCTCTATCCAACTGAGCTACGGGCGCGTACAAATATAAAGAACTGGCGGAAAGAGAGGGATTACTCAGACCATCCTGATCTTCGCTCCTGCGGAGCCGCTTCACTTCACTTTCGCTCGTTCAGCGTTCAAATTTGTTCCTGCAAATTTGTCGAACCCTCTTCTTCGGGTTCGATCCCAATTCAAACACCGAGCAGTTTTAATATGAGGAGCAAAGCTCCTCATATTAAAACTGGCGGAGAGAGAGGGATTCGAACCCTCGATGGGCTTTTGACCCATACGCCCTTAGCAGGGGCGCGCCTTCGACCACTCGGCCATCTCTCCGGCGCAATATCCACCTACCACAGTGTTTGCGGTCCCCCGCCGTAGAAGTTTTGCCCCAAAACGGACGCCAAACCCCTATCGCAAGAGGGCGGCAAGGATACGTGCCGCAACGCAATTCGTAAAGATGGGAATGGCAATTTTTATTAGCTACACACAACAAAGCTGCCACGTTCTGCAACGCGGCAGCCTCGCCAGTTCGCCAAAGGCCAATTCTGATTAAGAACCGATCTCGCTAGAGCTTACGCGACGCGAAGAAATTCCAGACTGTTCTTCACGTTTGATTCGCTCATAAATCTCTTCGCGATGGACAGAGACTTCTTTGGGGGCGTTGACACCAACACGTACCTGGTTGCCTTTGACACCCAGTACCGTGACGGCGATGTCATCACCAATCATTACAGTTTCACCGACTCGTCTAGTTAGAATTAACATTTCCTGCTCCTTGCCAAAAGGTGAGCGCAATTGTAAAGGTCACTTGCTCCTTACGCTACGATTTTTTTCGTCGCATAAGCCAACGTATTGCAGCCTAAGTGAACTGCAGTCAGATAGTGCATCCGTATTTACCTGAATACAGTGTAAGCCTTATTTTTGTGAATCAATCTTTATGTTTGTGCCTTGACTTGGCCTTTGCTTTGCTCGCGAACAAAAGTATTCACTCACTTTCGCAACCAGAAAATCTCCCGACGCAATGTCAGTGAGTATTACCTTGAGTGCTGATGCGCCGTTCAATGCCTTGATCGCGCAAATCGCTGCGTTATGTACTGGCCAACTTGGTTCTTAGCCATGATTCCACAGATTGCAAAGCAGCAGGCAAGTTGTCTGCGTTCGGCCCACCAGCCTGCGCCATATCGGGACGACCACCGCCGCGACCACCAATCTGTTGAGCAACAACGTTGGCAACATCACCAGCTTTTACTCTGCTTGTTTCGGCCGTTGTAACACCTGCGATTAACGTGACTTTGCCCGACTCATCGGTTGAGGCCAGCACAATGACCGCAGATTTCAGCTTGTTTTTTAGCTGATCCACTGCTTCACGCAACGCCGTTGCGTCTGCGCCTTCAACCTGGGTGCTGATCAGTTTGATACCGTTGATGTCCACTGCAAGCGTGGTCAGATCATTGCCCTGTCCGCTCGCCAATTTTGATTTCAGCTGCGCGATGTCTTTTTCAAACTTGCGACTACGATCAATCAGTTGTTTGATTTTGGCTTCAACATCTTCACGTGACCCTTTCACCAGAACAGAAATGTTACGAATAACATTTTCAGTTTCACGCACCCAATTCAATGCGCCCTGACCTGTGACCGCTTCGATACGACGAATACCAGCTGCAACTCCGCTTTCACTCACAATCTTGAACAAGCCAATATCGCCTGCACGATTAACGTGCGTGCCACCACATAACTCCATGGAAAATTCACCGATTTTTAGCACGCGTACTTCGCTGTCATATTTCTCACCGAACAATGCCATCGCACCTGCGGCTATAGCTGCTTCCTGATTCATCAATTGCGTATCGGCACTGGCATTAGCGCGGATTTGATCGTTTACCAATTGTTCAATGGTCTGAAGTTCTTCGGCAGTGACGGCGGAATAGTGCGAGAAATCGAAACGCAGACGTTCTGCAGAAACCAATGAACCTTTCTGCGTGACATGGGAACCAAGCACCTTGCGTAAAGCTGCGTGCAACAAGTGCGTAGCTGTGTGATTAAGGCGAATAGCGGAACGCGCAGCATGATTCACGCTAGCGTCCAGCACATCACCTACTTTGATTTCTCCAGTGACTAACTTGCCAATATGTGCGTGGGCGGTACCCATCTTCTGTGTATCCGTCACCGCAAATTGTGCATTCGAAGACCGAAGCTCTCCGACATCACCCACCTGACCACCGCTCTCGGCATAGAACGGTGTGCGATCAAGCACCACCTGACCCTCATCGCCGGCGTGTAGTCCATCCACTTGTTGGCCATCGCGAATTAATGCGACAACCTTTCCCTGATCTTTCTCATTTTGATAGCCGGTGAACTGAGTCTTGCTATCGAGTTTTACTGCGGCTCGCAGATCTACACCAAATTTACTCGCAGCACGTGCCCGTTCACGTTGAGCTTCCATCGCCTGTTCGAATCCAGCTTCATCAATGGAAAGGCCTCGTTCGCGTGCTATGTCATTAGTTAGATCAACAGGAAATCCATAGGTATCGTATAACTTGAACACTGCTTCGCCGGGAATCTGCTTGTTCTTGAGTGACTTGATAGTCTCTTCAAGCAAGCCCATGCCCTGCGTCAGCGTTTCTGCAAAACGCTCTTCTTCCTGCTTCAATACACGTTCGATATGTGCACGCTGTGTAATCAATTCCGGGTAAGCAGATCCCATTTCTTTTTCAAGCGCCACGACGAGTGAATAGAAGAATGGCTTCGACTGACCCAGCTTATAACCATGTCGAATTGCACGACGAATGATGCGACGGAGAACATAGCCACGACCTTCGTTGGAAGGCAACACGCCATCCGCGATCAGGAATGAGCAGGCCCGAATATGATCGGCAATCACACGCAACGAACTTGATTTCAGATCCTTTGTGTTCGTCGCTTGAGCTGCTGCTTGAATCAAGCCCTGAAACAAATCGATTTCATAGTTTGAATGAACACCTTGCATCACTGCTGCTACGCGTTCCAGTCCCATACCTGTATCTACTGATGGCTTTGGTAATGGAGTTAACTTGCCTGAAGCATCGCGTTCAAACTGCATGAACACGACATTCCAGATTTCAATCCAGCGATCACCATCTTCATTCTCGGAACCCGGAGGACCGCCGGGAATATGTGCACCGTGATCATAAAAAATTTCGGTGCAAGGTCCACATGGACCGGTGTCGCCCATCTGCCAGAAGTTATCTGAACCGCCGCTGGGCTTGTCACCAATACGAACGATGCGATCAGACGAGACACCTACGCTCTTCCAGATTTCATAGGCTTCGTCATCGGTCTTGTACACGGTGACCATCAAGCGCTCGGGTGAAATACTCAACCATTCTTTCCCGGTGACGAATTCCCAGGCAAAGCGAATAGCGTCCTTTTTAAAGTAATCACCAAAGCTGAAATTACCCAGCATTTCGAAGAAAGTGTGATGCCTTGCGGTGTATCCCACGTTCTCCAGATCGTTATGTTTGCCACCGGCGCGGACGCAACGTTGCGAGCTCGCAGCACGAACGTAATTGCGAGTCTCTTTGCCTAAAAACACATCTTTGAATTGCACCATGCCTGCATTGGTGAATAGCAAAGTGGGATCATTGCCGGGCACAAGTGAACTACTTGGCACGACGGTGTGACCGTTGCGCTGGAAGTATTCAAGGTATAAAGCGCGCAATTGCGCACTCGAGAGATTGGATCGAGTCAGGCTGGACATGTGTAATTGAAAATGAAGCTAGTCGGAATCGGGTTCAACAGGTTCAGCTTCAGCGTCCAGCAAATGATCCTCTTCAAACGAGGCCCCCATTGCTGTCCGGATCTGTTCCGCTGTGAAACCGCGATATTGCAGGAAGCGCATTTGCTTTGCACGTTCCGCAGCCACTTTTGGGATTTTTAGGCCAAATTTCCGTTGCCGACATTCTCTGGCGGAGGCCGCCCAGTCCACGCCAGCCCCGCGGATGCGCGACTCCACCAGCTCGGCGGACAACTTGAGCTGGCGCAGCTCTGCACGCAGTCGAACCGGACCTTGACCACGTCCCGCGCGAGCCCGGATAAACGCCTCAGCGAACCGCTCGTCTGATAACAACCGTTGGCGAGTTAGATCATCGACGATCTCAGTGGTAAGTTGGTCATCAAAACCACGAAATTTCAGTTTCTGTTTGATTTCCGCCGAAGCATGTTCGCGGCGAGCCAGCAACCGGATAGCGCTGTTACGTGCATTAGACCTTGCCTTTATACGGCGTCCCTGGTCATCAAGATCGGGCAATGCGTCATCCTTGAGTGAATCGTCCGATGAACGATTCACACGACTATTCAGGGGACTAACCTGCGACGCATCGCCCTTAGGACCGAAACGCCGACGCATTCTTATGCCTCGGCTGGCTCCGCCTTAGCGGCATCACCACGTTTAACCGGCAATAACAGCTGTCGCAGCTTGCTCTCAATCTCCTTGGCTTTATCTGGATGGGTATCGAGATACATCTTGGCGTTTTCCTTGCCTTGGCCAATTCGTTCGCCGTTGTAGGAATACCACGAGCCCGCCTTCTCGACGAGATTGTGCTGCACACCCATGTCGATGATTTCGCCATTTCTGGAAATGCCGACGCCATACATGATTTCGAATTCTGCTTCGCGGAATGGTGGTGCTACCTTGTTCTTCACCACCTTGACGCGGGTTTGATTGCCCACAACTTCTTCACCATTCTTCACCGCACCAATACGGCGAATGTCGAGACGCACTGATGCGTAGAACTTAAGCGCATTACCACCAGTTGTGGTTTCTGGATTACCGAACATCACACCAATTTTCATGCGGATCTGGTTGATGAAAATGACGATGGTGTTGGAGCGCTTAATGTTACCGGTGAGTTTACGCAGCGCTTGTGACATCAAGCGGGCCTGCAATCCCATATGCGAATCGCCCATCTCACCTTCAATTTCGGCCTTGGGCGTCAGTGCGGCAACCGAATCGACGACGACGACATCCACTGCGCCGGAACGTACCAGCATGTCAGTGATTTCAAGTGCTTGTTCGCCAGTGTCAGGCTGGGAAACAAGCAAATCTTTAACGTTAACGCCCAGCTTTTCTGCATACGTCGGATCGAGTGCGTGTTCCGCATCAACGAATGCAGCGGTACCACCCAGTCGTTGCGCCTCTGCGATGACTTGCAGCGTTAACGTTGTCTTGCCCGAAGACTCAGGACCATAGATTTCGATGACTCGACCGCGGGGTAATCCACCTACACCCAGCGCAATATCCAGCCCCAATGATCCAGTGGAAACGGCATCTACTTCATACGTGGCGCTGGCATCGCCCAGGCGCATGACAGATCCCTTGCCAAACTGTTTCTCGATTTGCCCAAGCGCTGCAACCAGCGCCTTTTTACGATTTTCTTCCATAACGATGCCTCGCTAAATAG
>DATAHE010000109.1:0-3270 GCA_036263355.1 Steroidobacteraceae bacterium
TACCGTTCTTCCATCCCGAAACACCCGCCATACCCATGGAATCACTTCCACCAGAATCAGCAAATTTTGTCCAGCTTGTTCCATTCCAGTAACCCTCTGCGGCGCTTGGGCTTGCTCCTAGCGCACCAAGCGTGTTCCAGATAGCCCATATCTTGCTGTCGTCAGAGGAAACAGTGAAAACACCCCAGCCATTGCGGCTTTGCGTATTGTCGGGGCTGGTGACTGCAGATTCACTATACGCTCCACTGCTATCAACCCGTCCGAACTTAATGCCATTCAGTGGATCAATGTACATCACCCATGCATAACTGCCACCACTGGCAACGCTCATCAGTTCTGGCGTAATTCCATTCTTGTTATTGCTGGAGACAACCGAAGTTGCACCCGGCGTCCATCCCGAAGAGCCACTGCTCAACCGGGTGACATAGATCGTATTGGCACTAGTAATGGAATTGTCGTTGAATCCATAGTCTCCATCGATAGGGCCTTCAAACAGATATAAATCATGCGTGGCGCTATTCTGTGCAAATAATGCTGTGTGATTGTGAGTCTGGAATGTGAGTATCCCGCTGCAATTGTAGTTGCAAGAGTCAAACACCTTCGTGTCACTGCCAGTACCATCTATTCCAGTGAAAGATGAAGGCGCAAGGCTGGACGCTTTAGCCATGTAGACCTTGATGTCCCGGGCGGACAAAGAGGTAGTTAACCCAATGGAATAGACAATAGTTTCTGCATTGCCACTATTGGTAACCATCTTGATGTCCGCGCGTTTCTCAATACCCTGGTTACCATGCGATGGTAAAGCAAAAGACGACGCAACACTGAAATCAGAGATATGGCGATTAGCGTCATAAGCAAGTGCAATTCGGGTGTAATAACCAGAATCAGAGACACTTCCCCACGAAATGGCGTGCACGCAAGTATGCGAATCCTGAGTTATCGCAAGAATACGATTCGCCGTGGTTGAATGCGTTGCCACCTTATTCCAGCTAACACCGTTATCTGAACTGACAATTAAATTCAATGCTCCAGCGTCCGACCATGTAAATCCAAACAGATCCCCGGAACCTGCGCTACTGTTGTCCTTGATCAACCTCGTCTCTCCATTAACCCATTCCGTGCCAAGGCTTCCATAGTTTGGCAACACAGTAAATGCGGCGTGATTCAAAGCGCCGCTGCCAACCGTGTCAGGCGCGCTCGTACCCGAACAACTCACCGATACCACGCTGCTTGAAGAGCTTGCGCCACTTGAGACTGAACTCTGACTTGACGATGAACTGCCTGCACTGCTTACCGAACTACTGCTTGAACTGGAAAGCACACTTGATAACGAGCTTGCCTGACTTGATCGACTGGACGCGGAACTGCCAGAACTGGTAACACTACTGCTGGATACACTGCTTGACGTACCAGAACCTGCAGGCGATGAAGAAGATGCCGTAGCCGTGCCGCCACCGGAGCAAGCAGCCAGCACTTCACAAATCATTACTAAACCAGCCATGCGCACAATGCTAATCAAAACACGCTCCATTTCCGCTCAAGAGGTTGCATGAACATGCCCGACTTAATCTATCGGTCATGTTACCGGATAACTTGATTTACACCGCCACTGTTATTGAAACCCGACAGCCTCCACGAGGCTGAACATCAAAGCTTGGTAACTAACGTCCAAACGGATAAATAGCCAGTGGTAAGGTCACGTTTTCCGTCTCTGGAACCATAATCAGCTGTTAGATACGTCATTACGGACACTATTACGGACACTATTACGGACACTTCCAACGTATGTGCTGGGCTATCAGGGTAAAGATCAGTTAATGTCATGTGATAAGGAGTACTTGGTAGTTGCGATTACCGCTTAACGACACTACGATGCGCTCCCTTTTTGCCAGTTACACACTATTGATTACTTCAGTCTCAAGCGAAAAAACCAGCCTAATCGGCGTACCGGTATTGCTTACTGACCCAGGCAATTGCGGAACGCTGGCGGCCGCGCGTGACTTGGGGCGTCGCGGCATTCATGTAATAACGCTCTCTGCAGACCATGGAGTTCCAACATCGCGCTCCCGCTATGTGAGTCGTCACATTCGCGGCAAGAATGTTTCAACGCCAGAGCAATACCTGCAACTGCTCGTTGAAACTGGAAAAAGCAATCCGGGAATGGTGCTGTATCCAACCAGCGATGATAGCGCGTGGTTAATCTCGACTTATCACCAAACATTACAACAATACTTCCGCATGTACTCACCGGATAGCCAGTCGATGCAGAACGTACTGGACAAACGTCGGCTATTCGATGCCTGCAATGCTGTTGGAATCAAGGCACCCATCAGCCATTTCGCAGAAAGCATTGAAGAAGTAGCCGCCATCGCTCAACATGCAACGTTTCCGCTGCTACTCAAACAGCGCACACAAATCTTTTCCGTTACACATACGAAGGGTGCCATTATAAAAGCAGCCGATGAGCTGGTTCCGGCATATAAACACTTTATTGCCAGCAATCAACATGCAGAAGCAGTACGGGCAAGCATGCCATTCTCATCCTGGCCATTGATGCAAGAATTTCATAAGGATGCTCACAAAGGCAGCTATCTTGTATCTGGTTTTGTAAATCGCGATCACACACAGATGGTCTCGCAAGCAGCATTGAAGGTATTGCAGTACCCACGCACGCTGGGAATCGCACTATGCATGGAAACAACGCCGTTGGATCAGGAGCTTGCTGATCGCATCCTCGCACTCTGCAAAATAACCGGACATTTTGGCGCGTTCCAGATCGAGTTTCTGGTGGCGGGCAATGACAAGTTGCTGATCGATTTCAACCCGCGCTATTACCACTATATGAGCTTCGACATGACTCGCGGTATTCCTTTTCCATGGTTATCGCATCTAGGCGCATGTGGAGATGAGCAATCACTAGCTCACGCTATAGAGCACGCGAGAACTCATCTAGATCACGGCAACTATACTTTTTCATACCGACTGCAGCTACGCGAATTGTTGTGGGCTCAAAGAATCACCGGCACCATGTCGGGCAAAGATTTTCGATACTGGCAAAACTGGTATAAGCAGCACGAACATCACATGATTGATGCCGTTGCAGATGATGACGACCCAAAACCCGAAAATGCGATGCTAAAAGCCAAAATCGCTTCCTGGCTACATCATCCGCGAGCGTTTTTACGTAAGATCGCTCTGGAAAATGACCGCCTCGGTCACACCAAAACCAATCCCTTAGGCTGCGCGAACTAGTCGCATTCTTCTGAAGAT
>DATAHE010000110.1:0-2379 GCA_036263355.1 Steroidobacteraceae bacterium
ATACTCGCCGTCTTCATCGATGATCGGCGCATCCGCCAGTGGCCGGGTCCGCTGCTTGCGGAAGCGATCAATAATGCGATTGCGCGCAACGCGAACCAGCCATGCGCCCGCGTTTTCCACGGGCTTCATCAGACGATAACTGCCCACTAGCTCGTAGAGCACGTCTTGCAGAATATCTTCAGCTTCGGCGCGATCGACCACGTAACGCGCAATGAAGCGTCGCAAACGACGGCTTTCAGTCGACACGGCCTGCACAATCGTGGAGTCCTGAGCCAACAATGAAGATTGATCCGGCACGCTCTCCGCCTGTGAAATGGTTAAAGCCACATTACTCATACTGCTAAAGACGAACGGCCCAGTGTGATATTGGGCACCGATGAGAAATTATCATCAATCTCCACTGTTAAATCAGCATTTGTTGTTGTGACCAGTCCTTCAGATGAGGGCAAATTCCGATAAAGCAAGCACCCGTCCTTCGTAGGGTCCACCGGGCGGCACTGGCGGAAACATCGCACAACCACTTGCTGCAACGCTAAAATATCTATTCACAATACTGGGACCAACAATCGCTCTGATTTCTATATGTACGATCACTTCGACGCACTTATTTTTGACATGGACGGCACCCTGGTTGATAGCGGAAAGCTGCATGAACATGCATGGAGTGAAATGCTTACCAAGTATGGCGTTCCCATCGATCGAGCATTGATGCGATCACTGGCCGGCGTACCTACCAAGGCAACTATCGAAACATTGTTGCAGCACTTCAAGCTCACTGTTAATGCGTCACTGGATGAGATGAATGACTATAAAGAGCAGATTGTTCGCGAGCATATGCATCGCTTCGTCAAGCCCACTGCCCTGCTTGAACTAGTTCATCGGTATCACGGCAACAAGCGCATGGCAGTTGGCACCGGCGCAAGTACCACTGAAGCCAACACCATTCTAAAAATCTGCAAAGTGGATCATTACCTTGATGCCATTGTCGGTGCGGATCAAGTTGCCAACCCCAAACCTGCGCCCGATATTTTTCTGCGGTGTGCTGAATTAATGAACGTCACGCCCGATCAATGTGTCGTATTTGAAGACTCAAAACTTGGATTGCAGGCGGCTCGCCGTGCGGGCATGAAGGCGGTGGATGTACTCGAAGTACATCAGGTAGTAAATGATTACTTCTTGTAAGCCATCTTTTACAAAGCTCCCGAGTGCATAGCTAAGAAAGGTTTCTTCAACTATCCGTCGCAACGCGAGAAATCTTCCCAAGTCCTGAAGCAATAGCGCTTAATGCTCCGGAATGTAATAAAGGTCAATCGACTTACCGATTCGCTCAACAGGCTGAAACTGTCGCAACCATCCAAATGCATCACCTTGTGAAACGGTATCGCGTGCGAAGATGCTGGCTGCGATCCATCCCGTCGCAGGATTAAAAGGCTGCACCATCCATACGCCGGGCAAACGTTCGCCAATCACATCGGCGCTGCCACGATAAACGAAACCAAACTTGGTGACATGCAGCTCATTCAAGCGGCGTTCAAGACGTTGCAGGTCCTGGCCCCAGTCCAGATCAGAATCAATCAGAATTTTTTCCGGATGATCGCCCGCCAGGATATTAAAATAAGGCAGGTAATCCGGATAACTCCACGCCAGTGTCGACACCTGCAACAACACTGCGGCAACGAGCGCCGAACGAACCGCCACGAAGTTGAATCGTTGCCACAACTTGACCATTAACGCAGCGGCCGCAATGCACATCAATGGATACAGCACAAACACATGGCGCACACCGATATTGATGTGGCTGTAAAACATGCAGAATAATAGCAACACGATAAATGCAATAGCAGGCGCGGCAAAGATCCAGCGTTGACTCCATTCACGTGAAACCACGTGCCACAACATGAACACGATGCCTGCCACCGAAAGAAGCAGCAACGGTAGCGGCGTTTTTACCAGCAGCGCAACCAGATAAAACTCGTGAAAGCCCGTCTTGCTGAAATGACCCAGCAGATAGGAGAGGTGCCCTTCCGCATTGTGCTTCATCAACGCCTCAATGCTCCATACGAGGCGCTCAAAGCCGACTGGCAACGGAACATCGCGCGCTATCGAATAGGCAATATCACGCACACCACCAGGCTGATAACCAAACAGATAGTTCAGGGCACTGTTGTTGGGATGCGCATCATCCACAATCAAATGAAAGCTGAAGCCGTAGCTGAACATCGTGACAACAAGCGCAAGACACAGGATGGAGATGGATTGTAATGTCCAGCGTGAGGCACGCTTTGATAACGGCATCGATGTGTTATTCGACGCCAACAATGCGAATGCACTCCATGCGGCCGCAACCACTGCGATAAATGGCAAGCCGGATAATTTGGT
>DATAHE010000111.1:0-3076 GCA_036263355.1 Steroidobacteraceae bacterium
GCCTTCACGCTGGAAGTATCACAGGCGGCTGATCCGGCCGCGGTGTATCAGCTCGATCGCATGATGGTGGTGGCGGTTAATCGTGGCACTGCTGCTCCGGCTCGCAGCAAACTGGGCAATCTCGTTGTCGCAGGTAAGACAGGAACTACATCGGATTACCGGGATAACTGGTTCGCCGGGTTCTCTGGCTCGCATGTGGCGGTGGTGTGGGTGGGCTATGATGACAACGGTTCTACTGGCTTTACTGCATCATCGGCTGCATTGCCAATCTGGGCACAACTGATGGCAGGTATTGAAACCACTTCGTGGGATCAACCCTTGCCAGAAGGCATCATTGAAACCAAGATTGATTTCGCAACCGGCGCAGGCGTGAATGAACAATGCGCAACAGATGTATTGCGCATCGCCGTTCCACAGGGTACGCAACCTACCATGCGGGAAGGTTGTAGCGATGCAAATTGAGTTGCGAATTGATAAAACTGAATTGAGAAAGCAATGAAGTCACTTGCGCTACTTTTGTTTGCAACATTGATACTGGGTGCGTGTTCAACACCACCGATTCGTTCTACCTCACCGACACAACCCGGCGCACCAGAGGCGCCAGCAACGCCCGCTGATGGCGTAGTGGCTCCGCAATCGGTCGTGCCACCTGCAGAACCGTTGCCCGCACCGCCAACACGCAGTTACACGCTAGGTGCAGCCACAGCGGCGTTGGTCAATCAGGCACACGCACAATTAGCTGGCAAGAACGTCATGCTCGCGGCATCAACCATCGAACGTGCGCTGCGCATCGAACCCAACAATCCATTACTGTGGCTGGAATATTCGCAGGTGCGTTACAGCGAACATAATTATTCGCAGGCAGAGAGCATGGCGCGCAAGGCGTTGATGCTGGCCAATGGCGATCCACGAACACAAAGTAATGCATGGCGCATGATTGCCACAACGTTACGTGCACAGGAAAGAAACAACGAAGCACAGCAAGCGGATGTGAAAGCCGATACGCTGGCACCAAAATAGGCCTTCGCCTTGCCGCTTGTTATCAATCGATTAGTGAGTAGTTGTAGTCGTTGGTAATTGATGAGCGGCTATTCACTGGCCCATCACCCATATGGGTGACAAGTGAATAACAATATGGTGTACTTGCCGTGGCTTAACCAATAAATGATATAAATGCCAGACAAGACCAACGATAAAGCAAGTGATACACAGGCATTAAGGAACAAGCAACAGATTGAACACTTGATGGCAGTCGCCAGCAATAGCCTGGACCTGCAATCGTACATTGATCGCAATTACGTTTATCACTATGTAAACGAGACCTGGCTGGAATACTGGCAGCGACATCGTTCGCAAGTAGAAGGTAGTACTGCCAGCGCGATATGGGGCGATGAGATCTTCCAGGAGATTGTCAAACCGCGTATCGATAGTGCGTTACAAGGTGAGCTGGTCGAGTATCAAACCACGCTGACCTTTCCAGCGATGGGCCAGCGTCACGTCGATATGGCCTACATTCCTGCTCGCGATGCCAATGGTGTGATTGTTGGTGTGGTGGTCCGAGTTCACGACATCGACAATCTGAAGCGCATGGGTGAAGCGTTGCAGACAATGGTCAGGCAGCTGGAAGAAAAAAACCAGTCACAGGAACGTTTGATTCACACGCTCTCACACGATCTGCGTGAACCAGTGAATACGCTGGTGAATTTTTCCTCATTGTTAATGGAAGACTACGGTTCGGCACTGCCCGATGAAGCACGACGCTATGTTGGATTCATTCGCAGTGGCGGCGAACGCTTGCGCATATTGCTCAGCGATTTGCTGGCGCTGGTCAGGCTCGATCAACAAGCTGCGCGTAAGTCAACCTGCGATCTCAACGAGATCTTCGACGGTGTATTAAATGATCTGGATGCGATTACCTCACGCAGTCATGCGCGAATAACAAGAGGAACATTACCAGTGGTCATGGGGCAGCCATCGCTGTTACAGCTGCTGCTACAGAACTTATTGGCGAACGCCTTGAAGTTTGTTGATCAGCAAATCGTGCCAGAGATTCATACAGAAGCCACGCTTGCAGAAGATAACTGGCTATTCAGGGTCACTGATAATGGCATCGGTATTCCCGAGCAATATCGCGAAAAAGTATTTGACCTGTTTGCCCGTCTGCACTCGCGCAATGAATACGACGGGACAGGTTTCGGTCTAGCGGCCTGTCGTCGCATCGTAGAACTACATGGCGGTAGAATCTGGATTGAATCCGCGCCTGATGGCAAGGGAACTTGTTTCTGTTTCACATTGCCCAAGTAGCTTCATCAATTGCGATTAAAAATGCTTTGAGGACGCGCTAATGGCGACTATCTATAAAGTGATCGACGCAGAAGTGCCAGCAGAGTTTGCCTGGCAAGCAATTAACGATGTGGGTGCATTACATACGCGACTGGTGCGCGGCTTCGTTGTGGACACTCAGTGCAGCAGCAACACGCGAACCGTTACCTTTGCGAATGGCATGGTGGTTAACGAACAAATTATTTCGAGCGATGAAGTGCGTCAGCGCCTTGCGTATACGGCGATCGGTGGACGCGCATCGCATTACAACGCGTCTGTGCAGGTTCGGTCAGTGACCAACAAGCGCTGCGAGATCCACTGGATCATCGATTTGCTGCCCGATGAGATGGAGCAGCCGATTACTCAAATGGTGGAAGCAGGTGCGGCTGCGATGAAGACCACGCTCGAACAAGATTTCACAGCGTCCAACAGGTCGATTTAACCCAACAATGTCTTGATCCAGGATTGCAGTTCAGGTCTGGTTCTGCGCAGCGCATCTCCATCGCCGCTAACAATTGATTTGAGTTCAGCGAGTGCTGATTCAAAATCATTGTTGATGACGACGTAATCAAATTCATTCCAGTGTGTCATGTCACTGACCGAGTCACGCAGACGACGTTGAATGACTGCATCATCGTCCGTAGCACGACCGCGTAACCGGCGTTCCAGTTCTTCGCGTGATGGCGGCAATATGAAGATACTGCGGCATTCGGGCATGACACGACGGATCTGCTGTGCACCTTGCCAGTCGATT
>DATAHE010000112.1:0-5305 GCA_036263355.1 Steroidobacteraceae bacterium
TGTTCAAAATCAACAGCATGTCTGCCACCACTTTCCGTCGCGATATTGTTAACAAGGATCTCGGAAATTGCGAAGCAGAAGTGATGCAGGATTCTGCCATCAGCGTTGATGCTTATCGTCTTGCACGCGTTTCTCGTCGTAAGCCATATTGCGAAAGCTGCCGTCGTCACTTCGGCTCTGTAGACTTTTCTGTTTGCACCGATTGCAATTCGGTACGTTGTGCCTGTGGTACCTGCAGCTGCACGACACGCAAACGCAAAGCAGCTTGATCATTAACTAATTCAAAACAGTGCCGCTGATCGCGACACCTGATCACTATGGAAATCTTTCGCGTCTTCACCATTGAAGCTGCACATCGCCTGCCAAATGTTTCGGCAGGTCATAAGTGTTCGCGACTTCATGGGCATTCGTTTCGCATCGAATTGCATCTCTCTGGTGATATAGATGCTCGAACTGGCTGGGTGATGGATTTTGCGGATGTAAAAAAAGCATTTCAGCCCATCTATGATCAACTCGATCATCATTATCTGAATGAGATTGAAGGGCTCGATAATCCAACCAGTGAAAATCTCGCTCGCTGGATATGGAAGGTGACCAAGCCCGTGTTGCCATTGCTTTCAAAAGTTGTGGTGCATGAGACGTGCACCAGTGGATGCGTTTATAACGGTCAGTGATTGGGGGTGTTTCATTATTGGATTAAGAGGGATTCTTAAATATCGTGGCAAACGAAACCCACAATCCCTATTCGCCACCGACCGCGAATATCGAGATCGATGCGCAGCGAAATCCGACCCGGATTGGTCTGTTACTTGGCGCTGCGTTTATGCTGCCGTTCATCTTGTTTCCAATCTATGGTGGTTTCCAATTGTGGTTCAATGGCGTTGCCGAGAGAACTCCTCATCTGTTGTTCCTGTCATTGCCGATATTAGAGGGGCTCTATTTCGGATGGTGGTGCGGCGAAGCCAGTCACAAGTATTCGAAATTAAAGCTGGTTGCTATATCTGTACTGCAAGGTGCCTGCTTGTTGATTGTATTTATGATCAGCGTTGCGCTATTAATTTTGTTTACTAAAAACTATCGCTACACCTTTGGGTTTGTCTTTGTTCAGATACTGCTATTTTTATGGTTGGTTTTTTCGATTTGGTCATTCTTCATGGCTGCAACGATTCGATGGCGCATCAGAAAGTTGCAACATATGACACTCCATTCGAAGGAATGATAATTTTTTTACACTGCATCCCTCAGTCGGTACCACAGCATCGCCAGCACAAACAAAGGTGTGCGCAATGCACCGCCTGGAAATGGTTGATGTTTGATGCGGCTAAATAGATCGAACTTTTCACTGTGTGCCGCGATGCTTTCTGCAGCCAGCTTGCCTGCCATCGTGGTCAATGCCATGCCATGACCAGAGAAGCCCTGCAGATAATAGATGCTATTGTCGACGCGACCGAAGTCTGGTGCGCGATTCATGCTCATATCGAGCATGCCATGCCAGGCATATTCAACCTTTATTGATTGCAATTGCGGAAAGACCTTAAGCATGCGCTGGCGCGTGTAATGCGCATTGATGGAACTAGGATGTCCTGAGTAACTGATGCCACCACCAAACAGTAGTCGCGAATTACTAATGCGAAAGTAATCAAGAATGAAGTTGCAATCGCTGACCGCAACATCCGGATTCATAAGTGTTCCAGAAACATTCGCCAGCTGCTCGGTCGCGATCATGTAAGTTGCAACGGGAAGTATGCGCGGTGGTGTTGATAGCAGTTGGCTATTGCCAATGTTGGCGCTTAAGACCGCGTGCTTTGATGTAACGATGCCGCGATCCGTTTCTACGTGAATAGAATCGCCATGACGACCAATGCGCCTTACTTTCGAGTGCTCGTGGATAATCGCTCCATTCATCTTGGCAGCGCGTGCCAGTCCCAATGTATAGGCAAGTGGGTGAATGCTGGCGGCAGCATCATCATGAAGACCAGCGATGTAGCGATCCGAATGAATGAATGAGCGCAATTCCTCGCGCTCAATAAGTCTCATGCTTTGATACTGACAGTCCTTTTGAAGTTGATCCATATGGCGCAATAAATCGTCACGATGTCGTGGTTTGATGGCGGCATCGATGTGGCCAAACTTCAAATCGCACTCAATGTCGTGTTCCTTGATCAATGCCAGTGCGAGCCGAACTGCTTCAACAGAAACATCCCACAAGATGCGCGCAGATTCTTTGCCAAGCTGCTTTATCAGTACATCTTGCCCACTTGAGTAACCGGGTAATAGCTGTCCGCCACTACGTCCCGATGCGCCATATCCGATTGCGAACTCTTCAAGCAGTATCACGCGATAACCTGCCTTTGCCAGATGCAATGCCGCAGAACATCCAGCAATACCTCCGCCGACAATACATACGTCCGCAGTAACGCTTCCTTCGAGCGGGCGATAGGAATCACGAACCACTGCCGATTCGTAGAAGTTTTGAACTAAAGGAACTGTGTCACGGATCATGGATGGCCCAAGCAGGAATCTTTGAAAACGCCTCTCTATAGCGCACAAGCGTTGCGTCCAGGTTGCAAAAATACACTGAATTTAAGGATAAACCCGCTCGTTTTGCGAAAGCATTGTGATTTAATTGCTGCAATCAGGAAAGCCCATATTCAGGACAGTTGCTGTCATGTCACATCACAAACCGCTAGTAGGAATTCCAGCTGATCGAAAGCTGCTGGGCGATCACTATTTTCATTGTGTGGGTGAAAAGTATCTCAAAGCGTTGATCGAAGCAGCGGATGTGGTGCCGGTGATCATTCCATCGTTAGGCTCCGGTACGCAATTGGATGCTCTGGTTACGCAGCTCGACGGCATTTTGCTTCCGGGTAGTCCTTCACATGTCGAGCCACATCATTATGGCGGTGATCCCAGTCCTCCCGGTACACCACATGATCCCGAACGTGATGCTACCACGTTGCCATTGATACCAAAGATGGTGGCATTGGGCATGCCGTTGCTCGCCATCTGTCGTGGTTTTCAGGAAATGAATGTCGCATATGGCGGCACATTGTGGCCCAAGCTACATGAGGTGCCGGGACTCAATGATCATCGCGAAGATGACAGTGCTGCACTTGATATGCAGTATGGACCCTCACATCCCGTGTCGCTGAACAAGAATGGCTTGCTGCACCATATCGCCAACAGCGATCAGATCATGGTGAATTCTTTGCACTGGCAAGGCGTGCGTACGCTTGCACCACCGCTTGACGTTGAAGCGACTGCGCCTGATGGTGTGGTGGAAGCATTCAGCGTTCGTGGTGCGAAGCGCTTTGCCGTCGGTGTGCAATGGCATCCAGAATGGAAAGTGATGAATAATGAATTTTCACGTGCGCTGTTTGCTGCCTTTGGAAAGGCAGCGTATGAACACGCTGGATCCTGACATCTTGTAATTCGTGGTCGTCTTGATCAAGTTGAATCAATGTCGAGTAAAACGTTATGAGCAAGCTACAACAATTTTTCAAGGAACATGGTATCTCCGAAGTGGAGGCTGTCATACCGGATATGGCGGGTGTGGCGCGCGGCAAGATCATGCCTGCAGAAAAGTTTGCGGAAGAAGAGGGCATGCGATTGCCTGAAAGCGTGTTTCTGCAAACGGTTACTGGCGAATATCCATCTGACGAGCGTGCGATCAATCCTTCGGAGATTGATATCGTACTTAAAGGTGATCCTAATGCTGTTCATGTAGTGCCGTGGGCAGCAGAGCCGACAGCGCAAGTGATTCATGATGCGTTCTATGGTGATGGTTCGCCGGTTACGATGGCACCGCGTCGTGTGCTGCAGTCTGTTCTTAGCTTGTACGAACAGCAGGGATGGAAACCTGTCGTCGCACCGGAGCTCGAGTTTTATCTGGTGGAGCCGAATATTGATGCGGACTATCCATTGAAGCCGCCCGTGGGGCGTTCCGGGCGACCCGAGATCGGACGTCAGTCTTATTCCATTGCCGCAGTAAATGAATTCGATCCGCTATTCGACGACATCTATGCCTTCTGTGAGGCGCAAGGGATTGAAATAGATACGTTGATTCATGAAGATGGTGCCGCGCAGATGGAAATCAATTTGTTGCATGGCGATGCCATCTCTCTTGCGGATCAAGTATTTCTCTTCAAACGCACAGCACGTGAAGCCGCATTGCGACACAAGATGTACGCAACGTTCATGGCCAAGCCCATGGCGCGTGAGCCAGGCAGTGCCATGCATATTCATCAAAGCGTCGTGGATGCCAAGACTGGCAAGAATATTTTCAGCGATGCCAATGGCAATCCCACTCCGTTGTTTTTTGCGCATATTGCTGGCTTGCAGAAATATCTTCCTGCGGCAATGTCTATCTTTGCGCCTAACGTTAATTCCTATCGCCGTATCACACGTCACCTGGCTGCGCCGATTAACACGTTATGGGGTTACGACAATCGAACGGCTGGATTGCGTGTGCCAATGTCCGGCCCAGAAGCCCGTCGCGTTGAAAATCGTGTCGGCGGTGCGGATGCCAATTCCTATCTTGCGATCGCTGCGTCGCTAGCCTGTGGCTATCTCGGCATGAAAGAAGGCCTGAAGCCCACCGAACCTCTCACCGGTAGCGCCTACGATCTGCCGTATTCGTTGCCCCGCAGCCTTGAAGAATCGCTGCGTCTGCTGCGCGAATGTGGTCCATTGATCAACATACTGAATGAACGCTTTGTCCTCGCGTACACGGCTGTAAAAGAGAGCGAATACGAGACTTTCCTGAAGGTGATCAGCTCGTGGGAACGTGAGCATTTGTTGCTGAATGTATAAGTCCGCTTTCTGATTAATTCCCCCTGACAGGTAAATTTTCTCTTGGCCTGCACGTTGCGCTGCGCTAACCTTCGCGCCTGTTTTTCCGGCTGTTGACGGGTGTGGAATGAACGTGTTTGGTACAAAGTCTGGCAATAGCAATCGCGGCGTTAAGTGTGTCGTTTTGGTGCTGACGGCAATAGCCATGACCGCTCTCGCAGCGTGTGGCAAGAAGAATGAAAACGTCCTCAACGTTTACAATTGGTCGGATTATATTGCTCCGGATACGGTCAAGAATTTCGAAGCGAAGTACGGCATCAAAGTCAATTACGATGTGTTCGATTCGAACGAAGTCGTTCAGACCAAGTTGCTTGCAGGCAGCACGGGCTACGATATCGTTGTTCCATCCGCGCAATTCATGGCGCGACAGATCAAGGCGGGCGTGTTCGGCAAGCTGGATAAAACTCAGCTGAAAAATCTCGGCAATCTTGATCCCGATATCATGAAGACTGTT
>DATAHE010000113.1:0-3605 GCA_036263355.1 Steroidobacteraceae bacterium
TTGTCGCCACGGCGTATCCCATGCTGCACTCAAAATCCACACACATGCCATTGCGATAGTAAAACTCAACGCCAACAGTGCAACCAGCGTTGCAATCATGCGTTTGGCAACATGCGCACCCAGCTCCGCAGCATCATCTGCAAACAAGTCCAGGTACGCAGCGAAGTGTCGCGCCACAACGGGCGCGAACTTCGGCAGCAATTCCAGAGGCGCCGGCATGGGCTAGCGACGTGAAGAAAGTGCAGAAACGGCGTAACCGATTACTGCACCGGTCAGCACGGCAATGCCAACCGATTGCCATGGGCTCTTGCGAACATAATCATCCGTTGCGCTTGCAACCTGACGAGCAGTCTTGGCGACCTGCATTCCGCCTTCGGCGAGAGTTTCTTTCGCAGCTTCAATCTTGTCTTCGACGCGCTCGCGCAGTTGCTCAAGGTCAACATCGCCGACATTCGCTACGCGCTTCAGCAAATCTTCAACATCGGTGATCAAATTGCTTAACTCGCTGGAAGCAGTACGCTTCACCTTGTTGGCAGATTCCTTGACACTGTTGCCAAGACGATAGCTGCCATTGCGTGATTTTTCCGAGATGTCATCGATCGTAGTGTTTGCGTTCATGTGTGCTCCTGTTGGATGAAAGAAGGAAATCGACATTCAATTCGACATTTTTCGATTGGAGGAAAATTCTCTGCCCGCCAGCGGTTGAATACAGTCGGCATCGCTGCGCACTCCTCGTCAGTCAGTACCGACAATCCATTCACCGCATCAAGCTTCGGGGTTAAGCGTAAGTACAAGCACGTAGGACTTTTGGTTAAGGCTAGAAATTAACTCCCATAAGATTAAGGATCATGCATGGAGAACTTGTCGCGCTTCAGTCAGCGCCTTGCCGTTCAGGAATTCCTTCCTGTGTTCGTCGCTAATATTCGCACTGAACTCAATGTCGTTCATCCGTTGCTCATGCAACGCGAACCAGTCTCTGCGTTGCGTTCGATAACGGCGGGCGGCGTCGCTATCAGCTTGCGCATAAACTGCCTGGTACCTGATAGGAGTCATTGAGGCCTCCGGGAAGCTGGATTGAGTAGCAGTGAATGCATTTCACATTGATCAGATGGTTGCTGCTGTCAGTGATTGGCGTCGATAGCTGTCAGGATCGCTGTTGCTTGATCCATTTGGCCGGCTTTGCTCTGGGCTTAGTGAAATGTAATGAAGCACACTTCATTAAGTTGACTTCTTGTTTTGAACGATGGTCAGTCGCAACCTACTTTATATGCGCCTGCATGCCTATGCACGACGGAGCAAGGAAAAATGACACTGGCGCTACTCTCCCTTCGTCTCGACAAGATTCTTTCAACACCGCTGGAGGTTCGTATGACGGCTACAACGCAGGCACCTGCAATTTGCGCAAGCGACGTGATTGGTACCGATGTCAATGATCAGACTGGCCACAAGATTGGCGAGGTCAAGGACATTGTTCTGGACAAACAATCCAACAACATCATGTTTGGTGTTGTAGCTTTCGATGGCTTTATGACCATTGGTGAAAAATATCATCCCGTTCCATGGGCATCACTTAACTATGATGAAGACAGCGGTGGCTACATTGTTGGTTTCAGCAAGGAGCAACTGCGCTCCGCGCCAGTCGATTCGCTGGATGAACTGTTGAAGAACGGCGGCACCGCTTACCGTGATCGCGTGTATGATTTTTATAACGCACCACGGTACTGGCAGTAACTAATCGACTGCATCCTGCACTCAAGCATGAGTGCAGGAGCTTGAAGAAGCACAAATAAACGAACGATAAACAAGAGATTGCATCATGACCTCTGTCACCGTTTCCGAAGCACAGATCTATCACTCCATGGTTAATGATTGCGCTGCTCCATTAATCTCTGAAGATATGGATGGCAAGATCATTACGTTCAACAAGGCAGCCGAACAGATGTTTGGTTACGTTGCGAGTGAGCTCATTGGAGCACCCATGACAGAACTGATCCCGGAGGAACGTGCGCACGAGCAATCACAGGTGCAGGCCATGTTGTCGCAGAACCAGCCGGTGTGCGATCTAACCACTGTGCGGGTTCATAAGGATGGACACCTGATGGTGGTGACGCTTACCGCCTCGCCGATTTTCGACGGTCTTCGCAATCGCGTGGGAACATGCCATGTGTTACGTCGCTCAGTAACGAACACCATGGTTGAAAAGGATTTGCTCTATCTCGCCTTTCGCGACCCACTGACCGGGCTATATAACCGTACACACTTTCTGGACCGGCTGAACTACATTATGCGTCGCGATGAACGTACGCAACGTCATGCTGGCATCCTGTTTATCGATCTTGATAATTTCAAAAACGTGAATGACTCTGCGGGACACCTCGTTGGCGACAAGTTACTGAAGCAATGCGCAAGACGTTTGCAGTCTAACGTACGCGAACACGACACCATTGCCCGTTGGGGTGGTGACGAGTTTGTAGTGCTGGTGGATAACCTATCGCCTAGCCGTGCACGCACCATGGAAATTCTGGAACAGATTGCACAGAACGTGTTATCCGCTTTAAGCAAACCGTACTACATCGACTCCGAGCAATTTAATTGCTCTGCCACCATTGGTGTTAGCCTGTTCCGTGGCTTCTCACATCCCATCGAAAGCGTCATCAGCCAGGCAGATAAAGCCATGTACAAGGCAAAGCTTTCTGGCAAGAATGCTATATGCGTTCATCGCAAGAAAGATGATGAAAGACTTCGTCTAGTGAGCAATGGCGTAATGATGGCTCGAGGTTGATTTAGAAAGTCGTTAGCATCATCGCTTACAACAAAAATCGCGTCACTTCTTCGCAGGGCGGGTTGGCGGTTCGTTCGCGCAACCACCATTGCACTCGTCGATCCCGAAGCTTTCTCGAATGCACCGATACTTGCGACAAAATTGGATACGGTGTTATCTTGACAACGATCTGCAATATTGAGTCGTAAAGAATCCGTGATCTCGTCAAACGCAAAAGATTAGATGCTTATGAAAGCTGAATCTAACAAGCACTGTAGCTTGGGCTGAATCGCTACAATTTGCAGAATTCTTAGGATTAAATGGCCACTGACAAAGCTATTAGACTCGTTGCATATTTCGAAGCGGCAAAGGCTCTCTTGGTGTTGGCGGCTGGCACAGGATTACTATCGCTCGTTAATAAAGATGTCTACGCATTTGCAGCCATGCTTATCGAGCATGCACACCTTGATCCAGCATCAAAATACCCACAGATTTTTTTGGATGCTGCTGCAAAAGTTGGGAATTCACGGTTGCTGATGCTTGCAGCTGGGGCACTCCTTTATTCTGCGTTCCATCTTGTAGAGGCATATGGTCTTTACTACGAGCGAACCTGGGCCGAGCTATTGGCCGCTATCAGTGCTGCCATCTACGTGCCATTCGAAATTGCTGGCCTGATTCATAAGCCGACCTTGCATGCGGCCGTACTCCTCGTTGTGAACCTTGCCGTAGTCGCACTATTGGTCAGAGCATTACTCCGTCGTCGTTCGGCAAAATCAACTGCATCCTGAGTTCCAACATCCGAAAGAAGTACGTCTTTACTCTGGATAGCGTTTGCTTTTGTCTT
>DATAHE010000114.1:0-2867 GCA_036263355.1 Steroidobacteraceae bacterium
CTGTACTTCGCCAGTACCTGGAACTTGCCAATACCAACCGCCTTCGGGAATACATAGGCACCCAAGCCGTACCAGCCATTGCTGGGACGTGCGGCAGTCAGACCATTGTCCTTGTTGTACTCCAGCTCAACGGATACCGCACCCGCAGCGCCGAGGTTCTTTTCCATCAACCCATCAACAGACCATGTGGTCTTGCTATCCAGTGTTTGTGCAGCGATACCTAACGCCAACAAGTTCTTGTCGCCGTAGTAAGTGCCATTAAAGAAATAGCCCGTTTCCTTGTCCCAGAAATCCAGCGTCAAGCGGCCAGCTGCCAGCAGCTTCTTGGGATCGCTCACTGCGCTGTTGAGTGATGCACCATCGAACAAACCGACTTGCAACTTGGCGATACCATAATCACCCCAGTACGCCACACCATTGTCGCGACCTACCGCAAGATTGGGATAGAAATCAGCAACGCCGTCAGCATACGGTGTCCAGTCATTGGCGTAGTAAGGACCATAAAGATTGGCGCGATCACTGGGTGGCAGGAAGCGACCCGCCCAGATGTTGAATGCATCGGAGAAGTGGAAGCTACCGAACGCATCCATCACTTGCAGATTGTTGGCGCTGGTGTATTCCGTGTTGAACGTCATCTTGATGTCTTCGGTGACGCTGCCATTGATATACAGACGTGCGCTATTCAACGCAAAGCCACTGACTGAACCGCCGGCTGCGTTACCTGGACTGTAGATGCAAGCTTCATCGCAGGTGTAGAAGCTGGTTTGCAAGCCGCCACCAACAGAAACGTCACCGGCATAGGCCTGCGTCGTTACACCAGCGATACCTGCACCGGCCATTGCCCATTTCAATGTCATGGGCAACGCGATGCGTAACCGGCTTCGCTTAAAGAAAGTTTGTCGGATCATAGATAAGCCCTTCAAGAGTAAGTTGTGAATACCAATCAGCTATGTTTTGTTGTTCGCACAAGCCCCGTGCTTCGTAAGCTAAGCAATGCGATCTGGAATCGGTATGCGTCATTTGACGTAGGGAATTGCTTACGTGACGTTTTAACTAAGCCGCTCAAAGATTTCGTCTCAAAGTGGTGCAGATTCAGTGAGCCACGCACATATGTGGCGCATTTGTTGGCCAAATAAATGAGAGCATCGTGAATTACTGCAGAAAAAAGCTGGCACATCGTTTGCTCTGTACCGATGAATATGAATTTTTTGAGTGCAATCCGGTTAGGCGGTGCATTCATACAATACAAATGGCCAAAAAGTGACCGACGCATCTCCATCCTCAGCAACAGCTTCTGCATCATCTGCAGGTGGCGCAGCACCACAGCGAATCGTTCGTGAACGACGTCAATACAATCAATGGGTGGCGAGTCAAACACTGGAAGACTATGCACTGCGCTACACCGCAGAACGGGCGCGACGATCATCATTTCGGGTCGGCAATACAGCGCTGGGACCGATTTCATTTCTTGCCTGCGAAGCGATTGGTGGCGCTATCACCCTGACCTATGGATTTCACACTGCATGGAGTGCGATTGCCGTTTTCTCTTTGCTGATGTTTCTGATTGGATTACCGATTGCTTACTACGCGGCACGTTATGGCGTGGATATTGATCTGCTCACTCGTGGTGCAGGCTTTGGTTACATGGGCTCGACCATCACCTCACTGATCTACGCATCATTTACTTTTATTCTGTTTGCCATCGAAGCCAGCATCATGTCGCTGGCATTACGACTACTGTTTGACATCCCGTTGTGGTTGGCCCATCTGGTGAGTTCACTGGTGGTTATTCCCATCGCCATTTATGGCTTCAGTCGTATCAGTCGCATGCAACTGGTGACACAGCCAATATGGTTGTTACTGCAATTTATTCCTGTGGCATACATCGTCTGGAAAAATCCGGCTGATCTTGATGGCTGGACACAATTCACCGGTAAACAAGGTGCAGCCGATGGCAGTGTCGATATTCTGCTATTCGGTCTCGCCGTCTCGACATTGCTATCGTTGCTGCCGCAAATCGGTGAGCAAGTTGACTATCTGCGCTTTCTACCGACACGCAAAAGCAGCAAACAAGCCGGATGGTGGGGTGCATTGCTGGCAACGGGTCCGGGCTGGATTGTGATCGGTGCAATCAAGCTCATGATCGGTTCTTTCCTTGCTTACATCTGCATTCGAAACGGCGTGCCAGTTGCACAAGCCGATCAACCCACACAGATGTATCTGGTGGCATTTCAAAAAACCTTTTCATCACCGTCGTTCGCGTTAGTGCTCACCGCGACGTTTGTAATTGTGTGTCAGCTGAAGATCAATGTAACCAATGCCTATGCAGGCTCCATCGCGTGGTCAAACTTCTTTTCGCGACTCACACATAGTCACCCTGGCCGAGTCGTGTGGCTGGTGTTCAATGTGTTGCTGGCACTGCTACTGATGGAGATTGGCATCTTCCGCGCCATCGAAAGCATCCTGATTGTGTATGCCAACTTTGCGGCAGGATGGATCGGTGCGTTGACCGCAGACCTGGTTATTAACAAGCAATTGGGACTAAGTCCCAAACATATTGAGTTCAAGCGCGCACATCTTTACGACATCAATCCAGTGGGTGTGGGTGCGCTGTTTCTGTCAGTGATTTTATCAACGCTGGCATTCCTTGGCGCCTTCGGTGCGTTGATGCAGGCCTGGGCACCAATGATTTCATTGCTGGTTGCATTTATCACCGCGCCCATCATTGCATGGTACACCAAGGGAAAATATTACCTCGCTCGTCAATCTACCTTGCAAGGCGACGGGCAGGATGCCACGGAAGTTCGATGCAGCATTTGCGAAAATGCGTTTGAACGCAACGATATCGCTTTCTGTCCTGCTTACTC